>JACONG010000017.1 GCA_014323865.1 Rhodospirillales bacterium
ATCAGGTCGAGCAGCACATCGCGCGAGAAGACCGCCTTGCCGTCGGGCGGATCGCTGTAGAGCCAGGCAACCCGGTTCTCGCCGGGGATATCGGGGTTTCCGGCCCCGCCATCGCGCCCGCGGTTGAAGGGCAGGAAGCGCGTCTTGCCGTTTCTCAGACGGGTTGTCACGGACAGGTTGTCCTGATCCACCGCAAAATGTGCGATGGCACCGCGTTTGAAGGTCAGCAGCGGTTCGCCGGCGGGGGAGCGGTCTTCCCGATACTGCTTCTCGGCGTGACTGACGTTCTGGTTCGTCAGCAGGTTCTTCACTTCGAGGGTGGCAACCGGAATGCCGTTGACGAAGATCACGAGATCGATGGTGTTCCCGTTCCTCGCCGAATAGCTCACCTGCCGCATGACGGAGAGGATGTTCGCCTCGTAGCGACGGGTCAGGTCGGGGTTCAGGTTCGACGCGGGTTTGAAGAAGCAGAGCCCGAGCTCGATATTCGGCACCAGTCTGAGGCCCTCGCGCAGCACGACATGGGTCGGATTCCGCTTCCACGCCTTTTCGAGACGTTTCAGAACCTCGGCCTCTGCCTGCGCGGGATAGTGCGCTTCCAGCGCCTTCCATGCGTCGGGTTGCGTGGCCTTCAGAAAGCGAAACAGCAAGCCGGTATCGAGGGCACGGGCGACGTCATAATGGGACGGAGCGCGTTCGATATATCCCTGATCGGCGGTCAGGCGGGCGACGATATGTTCCTCGAAGACCGCCTCGCGATGAATGTCGGCGGTGGTGTGGGGTTTCTCCGTCATGCGCTCGTCTCCTCCTGAGGGGCGTTCATGGGGTCCGTCGGGGGGTGGTCGGGGGTGCCGGGGGTGTCGGATTTGGCAGAGGTCGGCACGTCGATCTGCCCCGTGACTGCGGCGGTGATCAGGGCGGCGCGACGTTCCCTGAGAAGGTCGATGGAAGCGTCGATCTTCGCCATCAGAAGGTCCAGCCTTGCGGTCTCCCGGTCCAGAAACCCGGCAATCCGACGCTGGGTCGCGAGGTCGGGGATGAAGAAACGCTTCCGAAGAGTTTCGGAGACCTTCACATATGGTTGCGCCGATCCGCCTTTCTCCCAGAAGTCTTTCTGGTTTGTCATATAGTGCAGGAACTTCGGCGATGCCTTACTCGTGTCGATGCCGAATGCGGTGGTATTGGCAACCGTGCCCCACTTGCCGTCAGCGAGGAACGTCTTACCGCACTGCGCGCCGACTGCACTCAACACAATCGCAGGTCCATCATAGTCGTAGTAGGGCAACCAAACGTCCTGTCCTGATGCGCTGTAACCCGGAAACAAGTCATCTGCCTGTTCCAGTTCGACTGTGTTTTTGATTGTCGAACTCGTCGCGAGAGGGCGTATGAGATAACCGACTTTCGGGAACGTCACCCGACCCCCTCCCGCAGCAGAGGGGCGGGCGGCGGTTTTGGCGACGACGGGTTGACCCGATGCAGGATCGAGACCGCCTGTGACCGCTGCGGCGATCAGCGCGGATCGTTTCTCCCCCAGAAGCTCCAGCATCCCCCGCTTTTTCCCGATCAGCAGGTCCAGTCTTGCAGTCTCCCGGTCCAGAAACCCGGCAATCCGGCGCTGGGTCGCGAGGGCGGGGCAATACACCCAGTCATTCGGGAAGTCAGCAAACTTCACAGACTGACGAACGCCGCCGCCGAGTGAGTAGTAGTGCTTTGCCAGATCAAGTGCGAGCAGTGAGTAGAACCAGAAACGAGGATCGTTATCGCGCTGAACCTCGACCGCATCATATGCCGAAGTGATAATACCGCGCTGGGTCACGAGACCTTGCCGCAAACTCCGCTTGTCGTTTTGAAGATCGGTCAGTCGCAGAACGATGTTGCCGGGTTCGACGATCTGATACCCCTCGAAGTTCTCGGGCAGTAGACCGTCGGCGGTTTCAATACTCTTCTGAATGATCCGACCGTAACTCAGCGACAGAAGGTTGTCTTCCTTCATGCCCTTGTTCTTGTTGCCGCGACGGACACGGAACACCTGATGCAGTTTGTCCAACTGCCAGTCTTCAGGTCTCGCTGCAGCGTGGACGCGTTGTTGGAGTGTGATCACCCGACCCCCTCCCCCAGAAGCCCGGCAATCTCGGCTTCCAGTGCCTTCAATGCGGCGTCGATCTCCTCAAGCGGGCGGGGCGGGGTGTATCTGTAGAAGTAGCGGTTAAAGTTGATCTCATAGCCGACACGCCCGACGCCGCCGTCCTTCGGGTCGGTGTGGGTCTCATCGACCCAGGCATCGGGGACGAAGGGCAGAACCTCGCGCTGCATATAGTCGCGCCAGTCCTCGTTCAGGGGCACCCGCTCATGATCGCGCAGGTCGGGGTCGGGTTCGGGATTGCCGTTCCTGTCGGTGCAGGGCGGGGCGTCGTCGTCGGGTTCGGACAGGGCGGCGAGGATTGCTTTCCTGAGCGGCGCGCCGATCTTCTGCAAACCTGCGCCACGGAGGGCGGCGGAAAGCGCCTTGTCGAAGGCGTTGCGGTCGCGCCAGCGCTCGCCGGCGGGCAGGCCATGTTGCAAGGCCTCCAGAATGCGGGCCCGGTCGGCGTCGTCGCGGGCCTGGAAGGGTTTGGCCTCGCGCAGGGTCGCCAACGCCTCAGGCGTGACGGCGAAGGCGCGTTTGAGCGGGCGTTCGACGCGGATTTCGCGATAGCCGAAGTCGGTCGTGGCGACGATCCTGGACAGGTCGCGCAGGTCGTCAGAGCCCTGGGCGTCATCGTCCCGGACGTCGTCGCGCAGGGCGTCAGAGCCCAGCATGTCCCTGTAGATGCGGAGGATGTCGGCGCAGGCTTCGAGCGGGATTTCGCGGCGTTTGGAGCCGAGGGACTTGCGCAGGGGCTTCCAGAACCGTTCGCCGCTGGCGTCGATCAGCTGCACCCTGTCGCGCCGGGCGGGGGCCTTGCGGTTGGTGAGCAGCCAGACAAAGGTCTGGATGCCGGTGTTGTAGAAGAGATCGGTGGGCAGGGCGACGATTGCCTCGACCCAGTCGTTTTCGAGCATCCAGCGGCGGATCTCGCTCTCGCCCGATCCGGCAGCGCCGGTGAAGAGCGGCGATCCGTTCATGACGATGCCGATGCGCGAGCCCTGTTCGTCGTCGCGCATTCTGGCAATCATGTGCTGGAGGAAGAGCAACTGGCCATCGGAGATGCGCGGCAGGCCTGCGCCGAAGCGGCCGGACATGCCGTCGTTCTCGGCCTCGGCCCTGATCGGGTCGGCGTATTTCTTCCAGTCCACGCCGTAGGGCGGGTTGGACAGCATGTAGTGGAAGCGTCCGGTCGGGTGGGCGTCGCGGGTCAGGGTGTTGCCGAAGGCGATGTTCTCCGGGTCGTGGCCGGTCACCAGCATGTCGGATTTGCAGATCGCGAAGGATTCGGGGTTGAGTTCCTGGCCGAAGAGTTCGACGCGGATGTCGGGGTTCTGCGCCTTCATCTCCATCTCGGCGATGGACAACATGCCGCCGGTGCCGGCGGCGGGATCGTATATCCGGCGAATGACGCCCGATCCTCTGAGCGCGTCCGTGTCGTTGGCCAGCAGCAGCGCGACGATGAGGCGGATGACCTCGCGCGGGGTGTAGTGTTCGCCCGCCGTCTCGTTCGAGATTTCCGAGAAGCGGCGGATGAGGTCCTCGAACAGATGGCCCATCGCAAGGTTCGGGACGGTATCGGGGTTGAGGTCGATGCGGCTGAAGGCGTCGAAGACCTGCCAGAGCAGGCCGGCGTCGTCGAGGCGCTTGAGCTGGGTGGGGAACTGGAACTTCTCGTGGAAGATATCGCGGATGTTGTCGGAGAATCCGGCGATGTAATCGGTCAGGTTGTCGTGGATGTTCTCCGCGTCCTGCTGCCTGAGCGTGGCGAAGGTGAAGCGGGACAGGTTGTAGAGACCGATGCCCTACCCGGCGGCCTGCCCGGCGGCCTGAAGAAGCGCGATGTCGCGTGCCCGGTCGTCCAGGTGGGCGGGAAGGGTTTTCGCCATCGCCAGAACGGCGGGTTTGGTCGGCTCAAGGAGGACGTCGAGACGACGCAGCACGACGAACGGCAGGATGACCTTGCCATACTCGGACTGCTTGAAGTCGCCGCGAAGACGCTCGGCGATGGACCAGACGAACGCGCCGAGCGATTTGATGTCTGTGCTCATGTCGATGTCGGTGCCTGTTGCCTGTGGGTGTCGGGGATTGAGGTCGAGGGGGATGGGCGGCGGCGGTGGGCGCTGGCGGCGGTGGGGCGGTGGGGCGGTGGGGCGGTGGGGATGCGCACGAGGCCGCGCGCATGATACCGCCTGTTCGGGCAAAAGAAAGCGGCGGGCATGGTGCGGCGGGTATGGTGGGCTGGGCACCGTCAGTAAAGCCGGGCTTGACGGGATGGGGGAGGTGGACATAATGGCGTGTCAACCAACCTGTAGCGCCTCCACGTCGAAAGCGGGCCTGGCGGGCGTTTCGGGAACCAACCATAGACGGGATTGCAATGGCCGATGAAACCCGGTTACCGCCTGAGCAAGTCAGCACCACCAAGGACGCAACAGGACATCAAGCGGTTCAGATGCTGGCGATTCCGACATTCTACTTCAACGGGATCGAGATCGGATCTTCGCTGTCTGATATCAGCGTACTTCTGATGACTGACGGGCAACCCCTGGCCAAGTTGCACATGTCGTTCACAACGGCAAAAACCATGGCTGAGAACCTCGGCGCGGGCATGGCCGAGTTCGAAAAGGTCACCGGTCATTCGATCATGACGATGGGGGAGGTGGAAACCAGGTTGAAGGCTGCCCAGGAGACGTCATGAACTGGACACGTTACGTCTCGCCGTCCGGGCAGATCGTCAAGATCACCCATGCGAACGACCCTGTTGCGAGCCGCATACTCTCTTTCAGAGAGTTGCCCGAAGGATGGCACTATGGTGTTGGGCGGGGCGCTGTTGCCCTCGCCGTTGACAATGCGCTTGCCGTCAACTCCCTCATCAGGACAATGGGCGCGACAGACGTTGAAGTGTTCCCGGAGACTGAAGGCGGCATACTTGTTGCCGGTTACAATGGTGAAGAGTGTGTCGAGGTTCTTTGTCGTGCGGACGGAAGACTTGAGTTCGTCTACGACATTGCCGACGAGGTTGTCAGCGAGAACCCTGACATCCTGTTCGATGATCTGGTCAAATTTCTGCGGGGGACGGCGTGGCGGTCGAAGAGGTCATCCGGTTACTTCATCCGCTGCATTACAGCAGGCGCGAGCACCGGTTCACAAGTGTCGCATTCAGGAATTCCTCCAATAACGGGGGAATTTCTGTCTTCGAATCTGCCTGTGCGATCGCCAGGAGTGGCAACGAATGCAATCATGTTCGACAGTATTACGCCAACGTGGCAGGGGAGCCTCCTGTTCTCTGGCGAATTGACCCCAGGGACCTGCCGGGCCAATGCGAATTGGAGAAACAACGTTCCGCCACCGGAGACGATTGCCACATGAACATCTTCGGCCTTCCCGACCGGGAATGCCGAAGGATGATCATGGCCAAAGGCGTAGATGGTCTGGAAACGTGTGACGGTGGCGCTTTGCGCCCGTTGACGCCCGAGGATATCTCCCGCTTCCCAGACAACACTGCCTGACGCCAGGCACACCACCTCGCCAACGGGCGGTTCTGCGGGGCGGTTCTGCGGAGCCGTCCCTTTTTCATTTGTGGCCGTCTACACGGACAAATGATTGCAACGGGAGGCGGCGCTTGGGTGGGCGGGAAGGGTTTCGCCATCTCCCGAACGGCGGGTCTGGTCGGCTCAAGGATGCCGTCGAGACGACGCAGCACGACGAACGGCAGGATGACCTTGCCATACCCGGGCTGCTTGAAGTCGCCGCGAAGACGTTCGGCGATGGACCAGACGAACGCGCCGAGCGATTTGATGTCTGTGCTCATGTCGATGTCTGTGGCGGTTGCCTGTGGATGTCGGGGATTGAGGTCGAGGGGGATGGGTGGCGGGGCGGTGGCGTGTTGGCGGTGGGGCGGCGGCCGTCAGGCCTCGTCGTCACGCGGCGGTTCGAGACCGAACCAGCCCACGATGTCGGCACCGAGAAGCAGGAGCACCGTGGCAAGGGCCATCGCGACAACAGCCCAGAGAAGCGTTCGCTCGGTCCTCACAAGGCCGGACTCGTTCCGGCAAAGATCGGAGATCGCAGAGATCGCACGGGTGGCGCAGGTGGCGCGCTTCGCGAGGGAAAACATGAACGTCTCCGTCTGGTCGGCAACCAAGGGATTCAGTAAGACCGGGGGCAAGACCGGGGCGGCAGCGCACCGCGGATGCGCACGAGGCCGTGCCCATGATACCGCCTGTTCGGGCAAAAGAAAGCGGCGCGTCCCCGGCGCGCGGACGACGGGTTCAGCCGGAAGCGGGCATGGCGCGCCGGAGGTGTGCATTTTTTTCTTGACATCTGTAATCCTGACTGACAAGGTGACTGTCGGGGCCTGCGACAGAGGCGTTGAAAACGGGTCCCGGCAGGGAGATTGAGATGCGCAAATTGACTCTGGTCCCTCGTGTTCTTCGTGTGTTGGGCTTCACCAGGCGAGGTCGTGGCGGGTTGCGTGCCGAACTGTCGGTTGTCGGGCACGGAGGAGCAGGCACAAGCGCTTCTCGGCGCGTCTTTGCCGCATCCCTGGCCATGGCTTTGGGTTTGGCGTTCTCTTTCGCGGCGCTTGCGCAAGAGGCCATGCCCAACGGGCAAGAGCACGATACCACCGGGATTGAGCCGCCTATGGATCAAGAAGAGAATCAAGAGATAACTGACTTCGACCACCTGCTAAATGACGTCCCGATGATAAGTGATGTCCCGGCGCAAGGCGATTCATGGATGTGGGAACAACTATCGCCTGACCATCCGTGCCATTGGGACCCCCCTCCCCCCCATTGCACCTACGAATAGCGGATTTCCGCAAAACTGACATGGCGGTCATCGAATGAGCGAACCAACTTGGAAATCAGTATCCGACACATTGAGGGGCTGGCTCACCTTCATCGGTTTCGCGTTCGTCAGCATCCTCGGGTATTGGGAATACCAGACGAAAGTCGATCAGTGGAAGATTGAACAAGCGCTTTCCTTCGCTGAGCGGTCCGGTCCCCCCAATGTTATAGAAGCGCGGAGGTACATCTCAAACGTCTGGCGCTATGAGAAAAGCGATTTAAGGAGAATCAACGAGGAGATTGGTGGCCGTGGTTACGGCAATCGTCTTCACGAGATCGTCGAGGGTGACATCAACTTGGAGTTGGACCTTTTCGTTGTGTTTAGCTTCTATAATGAGGTCATCATCTGCGTGGCCAACGACATTTGCTCAGGTGACATTGCGACCGCGTTGCTGGGTGAGCAAATCCAGGTCTTTTGGTACAGATGGGAACCCTTTTTTGATGAATACGCAGAAAAAATAGAGGATGAACGCTTCTTGTGCGGGATTCGCCATTTTGTCCGGTTTTTCAGTGATTATCAGAAACAAACCGATGCCGAAAAACGAATGATTCTGCTGGAAACCTGGCAAACTGAGGCGGCAACCAACCAGACTTGCCCGGTTTGAACGACGCCGATAGTCTCTGCGCCGAAGGCGGAGTGATCGTCATTCCTGATGTTGCGGGCCTTTTCAACGAAGGCCGATGATCAGGCCTATAACGTCTCGCGCCAAGGCAAGCATAGACCGGCAGCCTGCTGCCTCGCTCCGCCAGTGACTCCCTCTCCCGGTTCGGGACGGTCCACCGCCCCAGCGCCGTGCTCTCGGGGCTGGGGCTCGTGTCGCTGCATTCCCGACCGGGTGCTGCTGCCCGCGGGCGGAAGCGAGGCGCGCGGCGGCCAGGTCGGGCGGGACCTCGCGGGGGCCGGGGCGATGTGCGGCTTTGGGGGCTGGAGGCTCGCGTTCAACAGGCGCTCGACGTGGGCGGGGTTATCGGGAATGAGCAGGTGCATCCCCCGGAAACATTGATCCCGACGACGATCCGGAGACGGCCAACCCACTCCTTGCGCCGGGCAGCCATGTCGTTCAGCGTATGATCCGGGACGAACGCGACGCTTTCGGGATCCAAGGCAACCGGCCGCCTGGGAACATCGCTGCCATCGGGAAGCGGGGCGGGGCAAGACGTGACCCCGCTCACGTTTCGCCATGGAGGGCCCTGAACGACCTGCCCGCACCTGTGGGGTGGGGTTGTGCGGCGGTCGCGTCGCATGGCCCCCGTCGAATGGTTCACCCCCTGTTCCATTCAATCGCAATCGTCAATCTCAATCGCAGTCCCGGGCGTGTTCGCGGTCAGGCCGTGTCTCGTGCAGGTGGCAGGGGCTGCCGGGGCCGGGGACCATGCGGCTTGGGATATCCGGCGGGGGGCATTCGGCGGGGGACGATGGTGCCTGCCGGGCAGCAGTGGGATATGCTGGACGGTCAGGAGGGCGGGATGGCAAAGAGTGCGGGATAATGATGACAACCGGGGGAGGGCAGAGCGATGCCGGGTTCACGGATTTTGACAGGGGCGGTTCTGGCAGTGGCAGCTCTGGCAATGGCGGTTCTGGCGGCAGTCCCGGCCATCACGGCACCGGTGCGGGCCGCCGATCCCCTGGCGATCGTGACCTGGAACGCAAGACAGTTCGATGGAACGAACCATTCCGGCGAGGCGTTCAGGGCGTTCATAGGCGAGGCCGATGTTGTGGTGTTGCAAGAGGTTCCCGGCGAGGCCGATCTGAGGGCTTTCATGGGCGAGGCCGGGATTGGCGCGTGGAGCTTTGCCATCTCGGATTTTTCCAGAGACGACCTCGATGAGTGGTCTTCAAAACTGGAGGTTGCCATCCTCTCCCCCCATCGGATCGGCAGCGTGATCGAGGTCGATCCCTGGCCGTATAATGACACGGAGGCCATGGCGGCGCAGGACAGCGATCTTCCCATACCCGATTTCATGCCCCCGGATCAGCGTGAGACGATCGACGGGCGCGGCTGGCTCTGGGCGGAGCTTCCCGATCTCGATCTTGCGGTTGCCGCCGTGCACCTCAAATCCTCACGAGGCCAAACGGGCAGAGACGACGAGGAGAACGCCTTCAAGCGGGAGGCCGTGGCCTCGGCTCTTGCCGTGACAATCCGCGACGACGCGCTTGAGCGCGCGGGCTGGTCCTATGTCGTGGCGGGCGATTTCAACGTCGCTCCGGGCGACACAGGCAAGGTCGGCGTGGACCTGGCGCTTCGGTGCCCCTGCAACGGTGCGTGCACCCGATACGACCAGACCCATGCCCTGCTTGGCGGCGGCCTGGTAAGCGGCTTGGCCATGCGCAACCTGACATTGGGCCTGTCATCGAGTTATGCACCGGGCGGTTTTGTTTCCAGCCCCATCGACAACATCTACGCGATGGGCCCGGCTTTCGACAGGACAAGAAAGCTGACGGTCGAGCTGGGAGACCATTTCGGTTCCGACCATTTCAGCATTCGCGCTGTCGTTGTCTCCGAATAGGCAAATGGGGGCGGACGAGCGGTTCGAGCCTATTACTCCATGCCCACTATGCGCGACCAATAAGCCTCTTGAGCTGCCTTTTCGATCCAGTCGCCCATGTTCTCGTAGCCTTTGTCCTTGTCCCAACAATAGAACGAGTAGCCGGCCGGGATTCGACCGCACCGGTTTGTGGTGTTTCCCTTCAGGTCTTCGATCTTGCTCACGTCGATACCGAGCAAACCGTTGCCGACCTCCCTGCTCTTTTCGATTTCGTACTTGACCCACTTGCTATCGCAGGTGTTCTTTCCGACGAGAACGACCGTTACCGAGGTGCCTTTGAGCTGTTTGTCGATCCAGTCCCTGACTGCCTTGTCGCCCTTTTGCTTGACCTTCTCGAAGTCTGCAGCGTCAACAAACCCTGCGGCCTCGCCGCGTTTCTGAGCTGACCCTTCCTGAGTTGTCTTTTCCTGAGTTACCCAGCTGTTTCGAACAACCATCGCGCGCGACACGTCCAAACCATACTCGAAGCTAAAGAAGACTCTTCGTACCATCGCTATCCACTCCATTAGCGACCACGCTGCGAGCATACGTCCAAAGCGACATAGAGGTCAAGATGATCGCTATTCCTCCATTATCGACCATGCCGCGAGCATGGTTGAGAGGCAGACTAACAGGAACAGAACACCATGGAAGAGCACCAACGTCGTTGACCTCATGGCTGCGCACCACCTTCGCTTCTCTCGATCCTTGAACCGAGCTGCATCCATCGAAAAGTCGATCGAACCATCGTCTCGCTGACGAACGTGATCGTAGAGCGCTCGATAGAGCCTCTCTTGCAGCAAGAAATAGCCGTCGAGCACCCAGAACATGAGAACCGGAATCGGAATGAATGCCAGCAGGACAAACGAAGGGTGCCCGTCAGCTGCTGCCAGGGCGAACAATGCGGAAAGCAGAGTGACACTCCATCCCTTGAGAAGGAACGAGTTCATCGCCATCCGGTTGATGACACTCTGGATCATCTCCAAGTGTCTGACTTTTCGATCTTCCGTCAAATCTCAACCTGCCCACAGAGCATACAACTATAGAAGGAGCAAGCCAGCCTTCAACGACAATCAGAATGTGCCGATGGTCCAGTCACAAGCTACAATACCCCTCTGCTGAGATTGGCGGCAAACCGTCGATGGGAAGGAGCTGCAAAATGTACAAGAGAGAAGAGGTCGAGCTTGAGTATGACGGCGTGGTGCGCCGTGTGTTCTGTAAGCACACTCGGCGCCAATGCCTCGGCGACAGAGATCGTCACGCCGGGAGGGGAAAATGGTGCCCAGGGGCGGATTCGAACCACCGACACGCGGATTTTCAGTCCGCTGCTCTACCAACTGAGCTACCTGGGCCCCCTGACTCTCATGCAGAACTCTGATGCAGAACTCTCATGCAGAGGGCGCATGTTCAGGCAAGGTGTGCGGCATTCTGCAGCATCGGGCGGGGCCGATCAAGCCTCGTCGTTGTCGCGCCGCCTGCGCGCGCGGAAATCGGCCCGGATGACGTTGCCGGCGTCGGTGCCGGTGCTGCCCTCAGCCATGGCCTCCTGCAAAAGCGCCTGGTCCTCTTCGGTCAGGGTTGCACCGGTCGGTGCCAGAGGCGGCCCCGGAATGACATAGGGTTCGTCGCCGCCGACCCAATGGGCAAGATCGCGCATCCGGCAGCGGTCCGAGCAGAACGGCCTGAACGCCGGTTGCGCGGGCGTCCCGCAGATCGGGCATGGGCCGGCGTGCGGCGGATCGTCGGGCATGGCGCTCCTTATCGAGGCACGGAGGGGGTCGAGGCACGAAGGGGCGCAGGCTAGAGCGGTTCGTCGCGCGATGGAACCCGTGACCGTGCCGCAGCCATGGTTCCGGTACGCGATGCCCACCCCTTCGGCACATTGCGGGCGATTTGCGCGCGATTTGCGCATTGTCTGTGATTTGCGCGCATTTGCGCATTGTCTATGATTTGCGCGCATTTGCGCGCGGGGCCGAGCGACATTCCCTGCCCCTTTGCCGTGCGGGACGGCGATCCCGGAAGACGGCGGCCTTGCAGCGTCACAGCGTCCGCCCGGCGTCGCCCGGCGCTCCGGTATCCTGCCCTGCTATCCTGCTCTGGCCTTCTGCCCTGCCCTCCTGTTCTGCCATCCTGTCCTATAGGGTCGACCTCGCGCTGCGGCTCCCGCCCGGGCCCTGGAACAGCGGCGCGACCTCGGTGTCGTGGTGGGGGCGGCCGGGATCGGATACCAGTTCGAGGCGGCGGCCGATCCAGTGCGCGATGTCCTGACCGCGATGGGCACCCCGGAAGGCGCTGGCGACCTCCGGCGAGGCACGGATTCGAAGCGCCGCACCACCCTCTATGTGCGCTTCCCGCCGCACCCGGCGCACCAGGGCCTCGGCGGCGGCCTCGACCGGTGAGCCCATGGCTTCGGCCAGGGTGGGTCCCAGCCGCTGGCGGGCGAGCTCGACCAGGCCGAACCGGGAGGGGCCGTCGAGCGCGGTCCGGGCGGGATCGTCCCGCAGGGCCCGGGCGAGGGCGGCCACAAGCCGCTTGCCGTCGGCCCTGTTGTCCATGTTGAGGAAATCGACGATCACGAGACCGCCAAGGTTGCGCAGGCGAAGCTGATGGGCCAGCACCGGCACCGCGTCGAGATTGAGCGCGGCCGGCGGCGCTCCGGCCTCGCTCGCAGCCGCGCTGTCGACATCGACCGCCGTCAGCGCACGCGTCCGGTCGAAGCGCAGGACGGCGCCTGAGGAAAGGGCCACGTCGGGGCCAAGGGCACGTTCGATCTGCTCCTCGATGCCGGCCCCCTCGAACAGGGGTTCGGTGCCCCGATGCAGCCGGATCCCGCCGGGCAGCTCCGCGCGGCGCAGCGCGGCGGCATCGGCCGGGCTGTCGGCGACGACCTGCGCCTCCGGATAGACCCGACAGAGGCGGAGCAGCAGCGGCTCGCGGCGGCTCAGCAGTGCGGGCGGGTCGGCGCGCATGGCAGCCGCGGCAACAGCGCCGTCGGGATCGGCGAAACGCCGGGTCAGCACGGGGCCCTTCCCGTCCCGCGCATCGGTCCCGATCGCCACGGCAACGCATCCGCCTTCCTGCACCAGGGTCTCGATCCTCGCCCCGGAACCCTCGCGGTCCGCATCCCTGGCCCGCAGGAATCCGGTGACACCCTGACCGATATCGACAAACGCGGCCTTCAGACCCGGCACGACACGGGTGACCCGACCGGCGACGACATCGCCGGCACGGTGGCCGGGCGTGTGCGGGTCGATGTGCCGGTCGGGGGGCCGGTCGATGTGAAGCTCGGCAAGGCTGTCGCCGGCCATCAATGCGATGCGCATGGCCCGCGGCGTGGTCTCGGCAAGGATGGTGTCGATCGTCACCGGCGGAGCAGGCCCCGGCCATCGAGCAGCGTCGCGGTCTCATGGAGCGGCAGGCCGACGACATTGCTGAAGGAACCGTTCACGAGAGCGACAAAGACTGCGGCCCGGCCCTGAATGGCGTAACCGCCGGCCTTGCCGTCCCACTCGCCGCTCGCGAGATACCAGTCGATTTCGGCATCCGACAGGCGCTTGAACCGGACACGGGTGGCGACATGACGAACATACGCCCTGCCGTCGGACACGAGGCAGACCCCGCCGTGGACGAGGTGCCGGCGACCGGACAGCAGGCGAAGACAGCGCCGCGCCACCTCGACATTCCCGGCCTTCGGCAGGATGCGTCGGCCACAGGCGACCACCGTGTCGGCAGCGAGAACGGCATCGCCATGGCGTCCCTCTGCAACCTGTTCGGCCTTGGCCTGCGCCAGTCGCCTGGCGAGCTCGCGCGGCATTTCGTTGCCGAGCGGCGTCTCGTCGAGATCGGCCGGGACGACAGCGTCGGGAACGATGCCGATCTGCGCCAGAAGATCGAGGCGCCGAGGCGACCGGGAGGCAAGGATCAGACGGGAGGACATGGGCGCGAAGGGGGTATCACGGCAGCGAGGGGCGTGTCAGTGCATCCTGCCACATTCGCAGGACATGATTTGCAGGATTATCGTCAGATCGCCGGCAGGGCCGCCGCCGCGGGAAACTTCCGGTCGATCCGCCGGCGCAGGTGATCGCGCACCTGACGATAGGCGTCGAGGACGACCTCGCGGCTGCCTTCGATCGACGTGGGATCGAAGGTGTTCCAGTACTCGACCTCGATGGCGGCCCAGCGGGTCAGCTCGATGGCGCGGTGATGCGCCTCGGGCGAGAGCGTGATCACGACATCGTAGCTTTCGGCCTCGTCCTCGACATCCTCGAAGGTCTTGGGCCGGTGGCGTGCCATGTCGATCGCGATCTCGTCCATCGCCGAGACCATGAACGGGTCGGGGGCGTCGGCGTGGCGCACGCCGGCGGAATCGACGAAGACCCGGCTGCCGCAGAGGTGCTTCATGAGGCCTTCGGCCATGGGCGAGCGTACCGCGTTGAAGTTGCAGACGAAGAGCACCGCGCCGGGCAGGGTCGCCATCGGCTCAGCCCCGGATGTGCAGCACGCAGATCAGCGTGAACAGGCGGCGCGCGGTCTCCCCGTCGATCCGGATGCGCCCGGCGAGAGTGTCGCGCAGCAGGTCCGCACCTTCGTTGTGGAGGCCGCGGCGGCCCATGTCGAGCGCCTCGATGCGGGATGCCGGTGCATGTTTGATCGCCTCGAAGTAACTCTCGCAGACCGTGAAATAGTCCTTCACGATGCGTCGGAAGAGCTTGAGCGACAGCGTGACGTCGGGCACCGGCTGGCCGGAACCGTCCGTGATCCCGAACACCAGGGATCGACCGTCGCGAATGGTGAGCCGCACGCGGTAGGGTCCGGGTGCGGCAGCGGTCGGCTCGAAGAGGTTTTCCTCAAGCAGATCGAAGATGGCGACAGCCATCTCGTGCTCGACCTCGGGGCTGCGGCGCACGACAAGGCGGTCGTCGAGCTCGATGTCGGCAATGCGGAAAGCGCTGGCACCGTCCCCGGTCATGGTCTCCGTCCGGAACATTCCGCAAGATATGCCCCCACCGGGTGCCCGTGTCGAATGGCGCGGTGCATCCGGCGTGGACGATCGCGATGTTCAGACTGCCGGATCGAGCAGAACCCGGGCGGCGGTCGGGGCGGTGGCACTGGAGCCGAGCGCAGTGGCGCGGCGGGGGCGGGAACTGCTGGTCACAGGGGGCGGTGAAACGCCCCGGACCGGGAGAGGGCGTCACCGACCTTCGTTGAAAGGGGCCTTCGTTGAAAGGGGCAATTGTATATTTGACAAAGCAGCCCTCCTGAGCGATCTCGCAAGAGCGTAACAGGCTGGGTCAGTCATCATCCTCGCCCTTTTCGAAGAGTGGCATTGGAGAATTGTCGGACCCGGGCTTTACAATCTTCAGCGGCTTGCCGTCCCTTCCAGGAATGGTTCCATCCAGCTTCAATATCTCAGTGTCGAAGGTGTTTATCTGGTCAACTTGCGCGCGAAGAGCCGAGGCCAGATGGATTGCGTCTGGCGGCTTGAGCGCGACCAGTCCACTCGCCTGCATGCTCTGCGCGTGGCGCCCCAAAGCCAGATCAACAGGGACAGTCAGAATATAGGTATGCTCAAAAAACGCGGGCAGATTACCGACGGGGCTACTCTTTACCTGGCAGCTCTTGCAAACCTCAGCGAGTGTAAAACACGACGTTACTATTTCGTACCTACCTTTCCTGGCGCTTTTCAGAACCGTCTCGCACATAGCAAAGCGATTTTCCGTTCCCCCATCCTTTAGCGAAATGGATTTCTCCATGGCTATGTACGCAATCCACGTACAAGCATCCCAGTATATGCGCTTCGGCTTAGCCATCCTCGCGAAGTCGCATCAAATACTCGACCGCCTCTACACCATCAGTAAACCCCGGTGCCATAATGTCCTCCATATCAGGAAGATCATTATCCTCCCCAAAAACATGCACATCATGGGTTTCGATGGACTTGATCTTTTCAAGACCCTTGTAGCTTATCAGTCCAAAAACCTGAACGCGAAGGCCCTTCAGGACTTCCGCAACCTCATAGTGACCTATACGGTCCAGCCCCTTATCATTCAAAACGCATTTCACCGTTTGATCATCTATGCGATGCCGGAGCCAGACAATCGGCCTTTGATGTCCATCACGCTCAACCTTCGTGATAAATCCTTCCACAGAACCAAGCTCGCGATAACGGATCGGCTCAGGGCTTATAAATTGGCGCAGATTGTTCAGGGCAGCTGGAGCAGACGCCCTTGTGACCTTTACCTCAGGAGCGTCACGATAGGCGGACAAATCAATAATGGTCTCTGCCAATCCGTTCGCAATCCTATCGACAACTTTTTCAACCTTTTGGATTGTTGGGTCAGAAAAATATAATGGGTGCCCCTCTCCCTGCGTCAGGGAGTTAATCCCTTTAGAGGTTGCGGCGACAACATCTTGCGCTCGGTTGTCTACGTTCATTGCGTATCGTTTGGAGAATGGCGTTACCTCGAAAGTGAGCGGGGAGTTCTTGGTAACGTCCGTTATTCTCCATTCAATCTCTCGGTCCTTTCCATCAGCGACAGCTTCCTCGACATCGTGAAGAACATCGACAATGTCTTTGACCTGAGAAAGCAGATCTCCTACAGTCGGCGCGTCAACGCCGCGGGCGGTCTTTCCCTGGATTGTGATTTTTATAGGGCTTGCCAATTTTCACGCTCCGGAGCGGATTTTACGCGCCCAACGAGTCCCGGTAAAGAAATCTCTTCCCACGCACACCAGAAGAGTGCGACGGAGGCCCTTTCCGTGTCCTCAACGCCATTCGCTGCACGACGGTTGTAGCGATAAGTCGATCCGCCGCATATGATGGTCAGGCAGTCCCCGTCGTAGAGTCGGTTCATGCGAAGCATTCCCGCATGAACGCACCCAAGGCGTCAGCGGCGCTCGGCCAAGGAAGAGCGTGCCACGCCGGATGGTCGCTGGCAAGCGGCCATTTGCTGCCGGCAGCGCGCGTTGCATCCCTGGCGACCGGGTCGTCGTTCGTTTCGCAGACATGCTCTGGCTCCTCTTCAACTTGCGCTGAACCGGTGTCGCTACGGCCCCGCCCCCGCCCCCGTTTCTCAGGGCATGATCGTCTCTGTCGACGCGGAGGCGGATGCGATCCGCTCTAGGTGTCGGGGACGGGTGAGTGGCGGGGGTGACGGTCGGCGGCTTGCGGGTCGCCGATGTCGGCCAGCCTGGCTTCGATCCTGTCGGCCTCGATCCGGATCTGGCCGCCGCCATGGAAGACCAGTGTGACCGCAACGCCGCCCGAGGACATGTCCTCGCTGACGATCGTCATCAGTTCGGCGGTGCCGGGGCCGCCCAGGCCGCCGAGGTCGAGGGCCGCGGCGGACGAGACATGCTCGAACACCAGGGCGCAATCGACCTGCAGAAGGTCATGGGCGGTCTTGCCGATGTTCTCCCGCTCGTAACAGAAGCGATGGAACAGGGCTGCGAAGCGGCGCTCGTCCCCGAGATGGGTGACGTCCGACAACGGCATCGGCGCGTCCTGCAGAACGGTCGAAAAGACCTCGAGGTCGTCGTCGTCCGTGGCCCTGAGCCTGAGCGCCCGGTCCTGTCTCCGATCCCCCGGCATCCGATCCCCCCGCGTCCGATCCGTCCGTTCTAATCCGTCCGTCGTTCGATCCTGGCACCGCAGGCCGCGAGCTTGTCGACGAGACGCTCGTAACCGCGGTCCAGGTGATAAACACGGTTTACAACGGTCTCACCCTCGGCCGCCAGCCCTGCGAGCACAAGACAGACCGATGCCCTGAGGTCGGTCGCCATCACAGGCGCACCGCGCAGCCGCCCGAGACCGTTGACGATGGCCGTCGCGCCGCGAATCCGGATGTCGGCCCCCATGCGCATCAGCTCGGGCACGTGCATGAAGCGGTTCTCGAAGATGTTTTCCCGGATGTGCGATTCACCCCTGGCCATCGTCATGAGCGCCATGAACTGGGCCTGAAGATCGGTCGCGAAACCGGGGTACGGGCCGGTCGCGATATCGGTCGCGGCCAGCCGTCCTTCGGCGCGCTTCGCCGCGATGCCGCGGTCGGTCGGCGCGATCGCCACCCCGGCTGCCGCGAGCGCCCCGATGGCACCGCCCAGATGGTCCATGCCGGTGCCGACAAGTTCGAGTGCGCCGTCGGTCGCGGCGGCGGCCATGGCGTAGGTGCCGGTCTCGATGCGGTCGGGCAGGACCCGATGGGTCGCACCGTCGAGCCGCCCGACACCCCCCCCGGCACCCCCCCCGGCACCCCGAATACGGATCGTGTCGCTGCCGGCCCCCTCGATCCCGGCACCCATGCGGTTGAGACATTGCGCGAGATCGTCGATCTCGGGCTCGCAGGCGGCGTTGCGCAGCACCGTGGTGCCCTTGGCAAGGGTGGCGGCCATCATGACGTGTTCGGTCGCACCGACCGAGACCTGCGGGAACGCGATATCGGCACCGGTCAGACCGCCCGGCGCGTGGCCGACCAGGTAGCCGTCCTCAAGACGGATCTCCGCCCCCAGAGCCTTGAGGCCCAGGATGTGAAGATCGACCGGTCGCGTTCCGATGGCACAGCCGCCCGGCAGGGAAACACGCGCCTTGCGGCAGCGGGCCAGCAGCGGTCCGAAGACCAGAACCGAAGCCCGCATCCTGCGCACGAGGTCGTAGGGTGCTGTCGTCGAGGCAATCCCGGCGGCATGGAGCCGCAGGGTTCCGGACCCGTCGAGATCGCCCGAGACCTCCACACCGAGGGCGCACAGCACGGCGCTCAGCGCACGGACATCGGCGACGCGCGGCATGTTCTCCAGGGTCAGCGGACTCTCGCTCAGAAGTGCCGCAACCATGAGCTTGAGCGCCGCGTTCTTGGCACCGGCAATGCGAATCTCACCGTTGAGCGGCACACCGCCCGCGATGGCAATCCTGTCCAACGATCATGCTCCGTTCATCGCCCGTCCCGCCTTACACTGGGGGCCGAAATGGGCAAAAGAATGGCCCGCTGCCGGGTTTCGATGCCGGGTTTCGAGGTGGAGAGGTTTTCGCCCGGAGGGTTGTCCGCCCGGTCTGCATCATTCGGTCTGCGCCGGATTTCAGGTTTTG
This sequence comes from Rhodospirillales bacterium, assembly GCA_014323865.1. NCBI lineage: Bacteria > Pseudomonadati > Pseudomonadota > Alphaproteobacteria > Rhodospirillales > Rhodospirillales bacterium. The sequence goes on from JACONG010000017.1 coordinate 18,584, forward strand.
ACGTCCGATTCAGGGGCGTCCCGCTCACGATCGGCGGACTCACGGTCGTTGCCCAAGCCCCGTTCGCGTGCCTGGTCCTTGCGTCTGCGCAGGTTGCGGCGCAGGGCTTCGGCGAGCCGCCCGGCCCGCTCGTCGCGGCCTTGCGGCCCCTGTCCCTGCTCGCGGATGCCCCTGCCCCCGGAATCGCCCAGGAATACCTCCCCGTTCTGGCCCACGTTCGGCGCTTGCCTCGATCCGGTCACTGTGGCAGGTTCCGCGCCGCTTTCCAATGCCATCCCGTGCCGCCGTAGCTCAGTGGTAGAGCGCACCCTTGGTAAGGGTGAGGTCCTCAGTTCAATCCTGAGCGGCGGCACCATTCCAGACTGCAGAAAACCGTCTGTTTTCTACGGTTTCCGGTTACATCTTCGGTCGGTCAGACTGTGGAGAGCGGCAGAACGTCGAGGGACTGCCCTCAGGGCAGCTTCCGAGGCGTTCGCCACGACGACGCGCAGGGCCAAACGCTCGCTGCTTCAACGACACGATCCCAGCTGATTGTTTGTTTCGTAACGACCCCTGCACAGAACCCACAGATTAAGTCGTCAAATGTTATAACAGCTATTGACATCTCAGCCGACGGTGCTGTATACGGCCAACAGGGAACAAACAGAGGTCCAAGGCATGAGCACCCATCAGATTCACGTCTTCATCAGCCACTCATGGTCTTATTCGGAGCACTACGACACTCTGTCGGGCTGGATCTTCGATAAAAACTGGAAAGTCGGCCAAGCATCGCTCGACCTTCGCGACTTCTCCGTGCCGAAGGATGATCCGATTCACAATGCACCTACCACTGAGGCGCTTCGCGATGCAATCTATCGGAAGATCGCTTTGTCCCATGTAATCGTGATCCCCACGGGCATGTACGCTAGCTACAGCGACTGGATTCAGAAGGAAATCGACGGTGCTAACGAGAAGAACAAGCCTATTCTTGCAGTCAATCCGTGGGGCCAGAAAAGGACGTCCTCAACGGTGAGCGACGCCGCAGCCGAGACCGTTGGCTGGAACAAGAAATCCGTTATCGAAGGAATCTGGAGGCTCTATAGACCGTGAGCGAACGCATCGAAATATACAAGATTGTCGTCGACACGATCACGGCGAGCGAAGCTCGGCGACAACAGGCCGGTTCCGCCTACATCGGAATGATCGCGGCTATCGTGACAGCCACGGGTGCGTTCTCATCTCTGACCGCAATCACTGCTGCTGTGCAGGTGTTTGTGATCGCGTTGGTATGGTCCGCCACGGTTTGCTACTTCCGTCGTCTGGCGACCGCCAAATTCGACGTCATTGCAGAGATGGAAAAGGATCTCGAGATTGCCGCATTTGATATGGAGTGGAAGCGCTTCAAGGAAGGCAAGAAGGCCTTCTCGCTAACGCGTATCGAGATGATCATTCCCGTTGGTCTGTTGATCATCAGTGGCGTCTACGTCGTGCTTTGGATTGCTTGTTATATTTGGCAGCGCCTTATCTAGAAGGCACTGGCTATCCGAGAATAGTACTCCTTCGGGAGAGGGTTAGTTTCTGCTCAGTGACTGTAATGGAAGACTGAGCCGGAAGGTCAACCGATCGCGGAAACTGAGCCTTGTCAGTCGGCAACGATGGACTCCCGGTCATCTTCGTTCTCACCGGAAATGGTCCTGCGCATTGCCTCATAATCCGGTTGAGGCGCGCTACGCTCCTGAATCAAATGGGAGTTCACAGGAACTTCGTCCCGGCCCTTCGGGCGAAGAACGTCGGAGACCTTGATCGCAGCAATATCATCCTTGACCGTCATATTCGTGCTCCCTTGCGTGTGAGAATCCCAACCCAAACCCTTTAGAATCCGGTGACGAACGTCTGTCAAGCGCCGCGCTCGACTTCAAGCGGCAGGGCGACAATCGACGGTCTTCCGATACGGTCTTCCGACAATGGACGATGGGCGTGGCCGGGGTATCTGGAATGGCATGGCGGTCCGGGTTATGACATCGCCATGCGTGAGGAACTCGATGTCAGGGGGCTGGTCTGCCCGCTGCCTGTGCTGAAGGCCAGGAAGCGGCTCAAGGGCATGGCCGCCGGGGATATTCTGGTGGTCCATGCCACCGATCCGGGCTCGGTGAAGGATTTCGACGCCTTTGCCGACCTGACGGGGCACAGGCTGCTGGCCTCGACCGAAGCCGACGGTGTCTTCAGCTTCGTGCTGGAACGGGCCTGAGCCGCGCCGGCCCCTGCCCTCCCGGGCACTGCCATCCCGGGCAAGGCGCGCCGCGCCGGCGGCCCCGGATGCCGAAAGACACACAGGCAGGCACACGGGCACAAGACACACACTTGTCATCGCCATGCCGAGGCTCTATCGTTGCGGCGTCACTCACGGGGAGCCCCGGGCGGGGCTGAGAGGCGCGGAATGCGCCGACCCGTCGAACCTGATCCGGATCATGCCGGCGTAGGGATTGAGACGACGGATCTGCCCGGCAAGCAGGTCCCCGCCCCCTCCTCCGGCCACAGGTCCGGGCATGAGGAGGAAGCGATGCTGCGTCTTGCCGTCCCGATTCTCGTTGCCGCCCTCGGCATCCTGCCCGCCCGGGCCGAGGTGCTGACGATCTACACCTATGATTCCTTCATCGGCGACTGGGGCCCCGGCCCGGCGATCGAGGAGGCCTTCGAGGCGCGCTGCGGCTGCAGCATCGCATGGACCGCGGTGGAGGATGCCGCCGTCCTGCTGTCCCGCCTGCGTCTCGAAGGGACGGCGACCCGCGCCGATGTCGTGCTCGGGCTCGATACCAATCTTCAGGCCGAAGCGCAGGCCGAGGGCCTCGTCCAGGCGCACGGCCTCGACCTCGACGGGCTCGCATTGCCGTTCGACTGGTCCGACCCCGTCTTCGTGCCGTTCGACTACGGCTATTTCGCCATCGTCTACGACAGCGAACGCGTGCCTGCTCCGCCCGCGAGCCTCGATGCCCTGACCTCGGGCGAGGCCGAACCCAAGCTCATCATCCAGGACCCGCGCACCAGCACGCCGGGCCTCGGCCTGATGCTGTGGCTCAAGGCGGTCTACGGCGAGGATGCGGGCGCGGCCTGGAAGGGGCTCGCCCGGCGCACGCTCACGGTCACCCCGGGCTGGGGCGAGGCCTATGGCCTGTTCCTCGAAGGCGAGGCGCCGATGGTGCTGAGCTACACGACCTCGCCCGCCTATCACCGGATGGTCGAGGGGACCGACCGCTACCGGGCCATCATATTCCCGGAAGGCCACTACATGCAGGTCGAGGTGGCGGCGATGTCGGCGCATACCGAGCGGGCAGAGCTGGCGCGCGACTTCCTCGCCTTCATCGGGGAGCCCGGCTTCCAGGCGACGATCCCCACGGGCAACTGGATGTATCCGGCGATCGAGCTCGGCGACGCCCTGCCCGAGGCCTTCCGCACCCTGCCCCGGCCCGACAGGGCGATCCTGCTGCCGCCCGAGGAGGTGCGCCGCAACCGTTCGGCCTGGACCCGGGAATGGCTCGACGCGATGAGCGCGCCATGATGACGATGGGCGCACCATGATGGGCGCGCTATGATGGGCGCGCTATGATGGGCGCGCCATGATGGTCGGGCACAGGCCGCTTCTGTGGCCGGGCCTGGTGGCGCTCTGCGCTCTCCTGGGCCTGGCCGCGGCGGCCCTGGCCGCGCTCCTTGCACGCGCGCCGGCGCTCGACCCGGCAAGCGTGTTCGATCACTACACCCTGCGGGTCCTGCGCTTCACGCTGATGCAGGCCGGACTCTCGACCCTGATATCCGTTGCCTTCGCCCTGCCGGTCGCCCGCGCCCTGGCGCGCCGGCAGCGGTTTCGGGGGCGCACCCTGCTGCTGCGGCTGATGGGCCTGCCGCTCGTCCTGCCCGTCATCGTGGCGGTGTTCGGCATCGCGGCAGTCTGGGGCCGGAACGGCGCGCTCAACCACGGCCTGCAAGCGCTGGGCCTGGAGTCCCTGGGGCTCACGGGGATCGGCCCGCTCTACGGGCTCACGGGGATTCTGATCGCCCATATCTTCTTCAACATGCCGCTTGCGGTGCGCCTGCTGCTGCCGGTGTGGGAGGCGATCCCCGGCGAGACCTGGCGGCTGGCGAGCCAGCTCGGTATGGGGTCCGGCGCGATCCTGCGCCTGATCGAACTGCCGCGTCTGCTGCCCGCCCTGCCCGGTGCCGCGATCCTGATCTTCCTGCTCTGCTTCACCAGCTTCGCGGTCGTGCTGACCTTGGGCGGCGGCCCCGCCGCGACCACGCTGGAGGTCGCCATCTATCGGGCCATGCGGCTGGAGTTCGATATCCCGCGCGCCGTCACGCTCGGCCTGCTGCAGGTCGCCATCTGCGCCGGGGTCGCCCTGCTGCTGCTCCGCCTTGCCCCCACAGTGCCGGGCGCGGCGACCGGGAGCGCCGCCGAGAGCAGGATGTCGGCCCGGCCCGACACGACAGGGCCGATGGGCCGCCTCGCCGATTGCCTCTGGATCGCTACCGGGAGTCTCTGGGTGCTCGGCCCCCTGGTCGCCATCGTCGTTGCCGGCCTCACGGGTCCCCTGGTCGCGGTCCTGGCACGCGCCGAGGTCTGGCAGGCGGCCCTGCGCAGCGTGACGATCGGGCTCGGGGCCGGCCTGCTGGCGGTCACGCTGGGCACTCTCCTGCTGTTCACAACGCACGACCTGGCGGTCCGGTCGCGACGCCCGCGCCTCGCCGACCGGCTGGAGCTTGCGGGCAGCCTGACGCTCGTGATCCCGCCTGTCGTGCTCGGCGCGGGCCTCTTCGTCCTGCTGCTGCCGCTGGTTCCGGTGTTCGACTGGGCCCTGCCGCTCGCCGCGACGGTCAACGGCCTTGTCGCCACGCCCTATGTCCTGCGCCTTCTCGGGCCCGTGCTGCGGCGCAGTGCCGAACGTCACGACCGGCTCTGCGCCAGCCTCGGTCTCGCGGGGCTGAACCGCCTGCGTCATCTCGAATGGCCCGGCGCGCGGCCTATGCTGGGTTCGGCGCTGGCGCTCACCAGTGCGCTTGCGACCGGCGATCTTGCCGCGATCGCGCTGTTCGGCACCGAACGCGACGCCACGCTGGCCCTGCTGATCTTCCGCGCGCTGGGCAGCTATCGCATGGACGAGGCCGCCGTGCTCAGCCTGCTGCTCGTCGGGCTTTGCCTCGTTGTCTTCATCGTCATCGAGGGAGCCGCCCGTGGCCGCGCCCGGACTTGAGCTGCGCAACCTGCGCTTCGGTTATGGCGACGGGTGTGGCGACTGGCAGGTCGCCTGCGATCTTGCCGTACCGCGCGGGGCGTCCGCGGCGCTGCTGGGCCCCAGCGGTGCGGGGAAGAGCACATTGCTGGCGCTCGCGGCCGGGTTCGAGACGCCGCATTCGGGCGCGGTGCTGGTGGATGGCCGGGACATCTCCGCACGCCCTCCGGCACAGCGGCCCATCACGACGCTCTTCCAGGAGCACAATCTGTTTGGCCATCTCGACGCCTTCCGCAACACCGCGCTGGGGATCGACCCCGGTCTCAGGATCGACGCCGCGCAACGCCGTGACGTCGCCGCGGCGCTGGACCGGGTCGGGCTCGCGGGCAAGCACGACCGCCTGCCGGGCGCCCTGTCGGGAGGCGAACGCCAGCGGGTCGCCATCGCCCGCGCGCTGGTGATGCGCCGTCCGCTGCTCCTGCTCGACGAACCCTTCGCCGCGCTCGGTCCCGCCCTGCGCCGCGACATGCTCAACCTGGTCGACGCCCTGCGCCGCGAGACCGGCATGACCGTGCTGATGGTCAGCCACGAGCCGGCCGACGCCAGACGCGTCGCCGATCTGACCGCGTTCGTCCATGGCGGCGGCATCGCGCTCTGCGGGCCGACCGATGCGGTGCTCAACGATCCCGCGGATCCGGACATGCGCGCATACCTCGGTCTGGACCCCGTGGAGGCCTGAGACCGGGAGAGGCGCGCGCGTGGGGCGGGTGCGAACCGGCATCGTGCCCGCGAGGACGGCTGACGCAAGCCAACGTCCGGTCGTGTCGGATCTCAAGGTTGCGTTTGGGAATTGTATACGAACAGCGCCCGAATACATCCGGGCTGAGCTTCGGTTATTGTGGCGCTTGCGCTGCATTCACTTGCTGCTGAAGCAACCCGGACAAAAAATCAACGAGGGGCCGCAAGTCCAAATCCCCATCACTTTCGGATTTATCTATGCCTTTCAATATGGCAACATACCGGGTCCTGTTTTCGCGAATGAGTTCAGGCAGAATTGGGCTGTATGGCATCCATCCACCGAGCTTCAGACACAATACAAACAAACATGCGGCGCGGGCAGTGCGTCCATTTCCGTTGATAAATGGATGAATCCTGTTCAATCGCCAAAGCACAAATGCCGCCAATGACAAAGGATTGGATTCCATCCAGTGGCGATTGACCAGATTAACAAAATCATCCATCAAATCCGGAAGTTGCCATGGTTCCGGGAAGTTTTCATTTTCACCAACTGAAACGATGCACGGACGATACATCCCTGCGTTTGAGTGAAGGCAGGCAATAGCATGGAAGTTCAGCGCTTTAAGTACAGTCTGCGACAAAAGCGGCCTGTCCATCTCCAATGCAGCCTCAACGATGGAACGAAGAAAATCGTAATGACGCTGTTCGTTGGACGCTTCAAGTTTTCGATAGCTGCCATGGGTTTCCCCATGCGTAAGGTCGTGAACAATCACGTGGCTTTGCCATTCTGTTTATCAATAAGCTGTGCCACTTGAGCCCGGGTCAGATCGTTGTGCTCGCCGATCATTCCCATGACAAATGAAATTTTCTGCTCGCGCACCTCAGCTTGAGTCATTTCTCTTCCCGCAGCCTCTTCAAGGGCTTGCAATAACGCCGAGTTCGTCTTGTATTTCAGGTTCGTCTTGAGTTTCGTCATTCCCTGCACTCCATTTCACCGCTACCGAATCAGGATATCGTCCACTCGTCAATCGTTATTTCGGCGCTATCCTAGAGAGGCCCGTGGTCCCGGGACGCCGGGGCTGCGGAAAGCGGCACTGCCACGTGCCGGCGGAACGCCCGATCAATCTGCTTCCCTGGCTTCTTCCCTGGCTTCTTCCCTGGCCGCCTCCCGGGCCAGTGCCAGTCGCAGGGCGGTTTTCTCGGGTTGCGCGACGCGGTCGCTGGCGAACACGCGGGCGGGGTCCACGAAGCCAATCGCGATGGGCTCGCAGTCGGGCACAGCGGGTTCGCCCTCGGCGTCGATCAGGAAGTAGACCGGCGTATAGGGCCGACCGGTGAGCGGGCTGATCATGGTGCCGGGATCGTGGAGCTCGGCAAGGATCCGGATGGCGAGGCCGGTCTCCTCCCTGTACTCGCGCACGACGGCCTCCGCGGCCGTTTCGCCCGGCTCGACGCCGCCGCCCGGATACTTCTCGACGGGCACACCGGCGATATGCTCGGCAGAGACCAGAACCTGACCGTTCCGGATGAGCACGCCATAGGCGCGGCAGTTCTGGGGATTGGCCATGGTCGCCGGAGCCTCGCGGGGGTTTCGCCCGTGTGTCGTTGCCCTATGGTAACCGATCCGCCACGCCATGACATTCGACACATTCGACTCATGACGTTCCACCCTGGTGCCGGAGTATCCCATGACCGTGAACAGCAATGTGCTCGACATGATCGGCAACACGCCGATGGTCGAGGTGACCAGGTTCGACACCGGGCCCTGCCGCCTGTTTCTCAAGCTCGAAAACCAGAACCCGGGCGGGTCGATCAAGGACCGGCCTGCGCTGTCGATGGTCGAGGCTGCGGAGAAATCGGGCGCGATCGGGCCCGGCGGCACGCTGATCGAGGCGACAGCCGGCAACACGGGCCTGGGCCTGGCGCTCGTCGCCCGCCAGAAGGGGTATCGCCTGCTGCTCGTGATCCCCGACAAGATGAGCCGGGAGAAGATCTTCAATCTCCAGGCCATGGGCGCCGAGGTGCTGCTGACCCGCTCGGACGTCGGCAAGGGCCATCCCGAGTATTATCAGGACATGGCCCGGCGCATTCAGTCGGAGACCCCGAACAGCGTCTTCATCAACCAGTTCGGCAACGAGGCCAACCCGCTGGCCCACGAGACCGCGACGGGGCCGGAGATCTGGGCCCAGATGGGTCACAGGCTCGACGCCATGGTGTGCGGCGTCGGCTCGGGCGGCACGATCACGGGGCTCGGGCGCTACTTCAGGAAGGTCAACCCGAGCCTTGAGATGATCCTGGCCGACCCCGAGGGCTCCGTCCTGGCCGACTACGTCAACAAGGGCGAGATGGGCACGCTCGGCTCCTGGCTGGTCGAAGGCATCGGCGAGGACTTCATCCCCGACATCAGCGACCTCTCGCTCGTGACCAGGGCCTTCACGGTGACCGACAGGGAGGCCTTTCTGACCGTCCGCCAGGTGCTGCAGGACGAAGGCATCCTCGCGGGCTCGTCATCGGGCACGCTGATCGCCGCAGCACTTGCCTATTGCCGCGAGCAGACCGAAGCGAAAAACGTCTGCACCTTCGTCTGCGACAGCGGCAACAAGTATCTCTCCAAGGTCTACAACGACTACTGGATGCTCGATCAGGGCTTCCTGGAGCGCGAGCGGCACGGCGACCTGCGCGATCTGATCGCCCGCAGCCACGCCGACAAGGCCGCCGTCACCGCCCGCCCCGACGACCTGCTGGCCACCGCACTGGCGCGGATGAAGCTCTACGACATCAGCCAGCTTCCCGTCCTCGAGGGCGATCGTGCCATCGGCATCATCGACGAGTCGGATATCCTCTGGGCGATCCACCACGAGCACGAGAACTTCCAGGACAACGTGGCCTCGGCCATGTCGACCAACCTCGAAACCGTCGACAGGTCCGCCGGCATCGAGGCGCTCATCCCCATCTTCCGCCGCGACCTCACCGCGATCGTGGTCGACGGCGACAGCTTCCTCGGCGTGATCACCCGCATCGACCTGCTGAACCACCTGCGGCGAGGGCTGCGGGAAACGTCGTAGGACGCAGCGTCACCCGCTCCCGGCTTGACGCCGCAGCGCAGTGCGGCCATGGAATGGTACCCCATCCGGAGGGTTCCCATGCCCGACAGCCCACGCCCCAACCGTCCCGGCTTCGCGACCCGTGCCATCCACGCCGGCCAGGAGCCCGATCCCGCCACGGGTGCCGTCATGACGCCGATCTACGCGACCTCGACCTATGTCCAGGAGAGCCCCGGCATCCACAAGGGTTACGAGTATTCGCGCTCGCAGAACCCGACCCGCATGGCCTTCGAGGCCTGCGTCGCCGATCTCGAGGGCGGCACGAGGGGTTTTGCCTTCGCGTCCGGGCTGGCGGCGGCGGCGACGATTCTCGATCTCCTCGACACGGGCAGCCATGTGGTCGCGGGCAACGATCTCTACGGCGGCACCTATCGGCTCTTCGCCAATGTGCGCGCGCGGAGCGCCGGGCTGACGTTCCGCTTCACCGACATGACCGACGAGGCAGCGCTGCGCGCGGCCATGACGCCGGAGACCGGGATGGTCTGGATCGAGACGCCGACCAACCCGCTGCTTACGGTGGTCGATCTCGCGATGGTCGCGCGGGTCGCCCACGACCATGGCGCCATGGCGGTATGCGACAACACCTTCGCCACACCCTGGGTGCAGCGGCCGCTGGAGCACGGCTTCGACATCGTCGTGCATTCCGTCACCAAGTATCTCAACGGCCATTCCGACATGGTCGGCGGCATGGCGATCGTCGGCGACAACCCGGAGCTTGCCGACCGGCTGGCCTATCTGCAGAACGCTGTCGGAGGCGTCGCGGGTCCCTTCGACAGCTTCCTTGCCATGCGCGGCCTCAAGACCCTGCACCTGCGCATGGAGCGCCACTGCGAGAACGCCCTGGCGATCGCGCAATTCCTCGAAGCCCATCCCGGGGTCGCCCGCGTTCACTACCCGGGCCTCGGGAGCCATCCGCAGCATGACGTGGCGCGCCGACAGATGACGGGTTTCGGCGGCATGGTGACCGCCACTCTCGACGCCGATCCCGACGGCGTCCGCCGCTTCCTCGAACAGTGCCGGCTCTTCGCCCTGGCCGAGAGCCTCGGCGGCGTGGAAAGCCTGATCGAGCATCCGGCGATCATGACCCATGCCTCGATCCCGAAGGCGATTCGCGAGGCGATCGGCATCTCGGACAGCCTCGTGCGCCTGTCGGTCGGCGTGGAGGACGGCGACGACCTGATCCGCGAGCTGGAACAGGCCCTGGCGGCCATCCCGCACCTCACCCGTTCCGCTTGAATCCATCGCAACGGGTGAGGATGCTCCGGGTCTTGCCCAATGTGTCGGTGTCCGGTGCCAGTGTCTGGCGTGTCGGTGTCCGGTGTGTTATCGGGCGCTGTTCTTCCCGGCGAGGGGATCGGCCGGCGCGTGTCGAGCGCCCTGGCCCGCATCGCCTTTGCCATCGCGGTCGCGATGCGCGAGAAGACGAATCGAGGATCTGAGGGAACGACAGGACGAGTGCATGACCAATGTTGACGGTATCGCGGGCGAGAAACTCCTCTCGCTCATCCAGCGCATCGAGAACCTCGAAGAGGAACGCAGCAGCATCGCGACCGATATCCGCGAGGTCTACGGCGAGGCCAGGGCGCTCGGCTTCGATCCCGGGATCATGCGCCAGCTGGTCAGGCTCCGGAAGATGGAGAACGACGATCGCCAGGAGCAGGAAGCGCTGATCGAATCCTACAAGGCCGCGATCGGCATGACCTGAGTCCTGCGGCGGGGCATCGCCGCGCACCTCTCCGCAGGCCCGGTTTTCGCGGCAGCAGCCGCAGCACCCGATCGCGCGCAAACGCGCAACCACAGGGCTCCCCGGGTTCACAGAGCTCCCCGGGTTCACGCGAGGAGACAGGCATGATGGCGTCATGAACGACACGCAGCTTGTTCGTGAACTCAAACGCCGCATGGCGCTGGGCCGACTGTCGCAGAAGCGGCTGGCCCTGATCGCGGGACTGAACGAAACGGCCGTGCGCGACATCGTCGCCGGCCGTTCGCGCCACCCGCGCCACGACACACTTGAGAAGCTTGCGAGCGCGCTTCAGTGCTCGGTCGCGGAGCTGATCGACGAACATCTCGGTCCGGCGGCCGGCCCGGCGGCCCGCACCGGCGACGCGCCCGACGCCTTCCTGCCGGTGGCACGTTACGACCCCGAACGGGACCCGCGCCGCGAGTCGCTTGCCGGTCCCGGCCATGCCACTGCCGAAATTGCCTTCCAGTCAGCCTGGCTTGCGCGCCTGACGCCGACACCGGTCAACCGGCTGGCCGTGATCACGATGAACGGCGATGCCATGGTGCCGACGATCGCGGCAGGCGACACCCTGCTGGTGGACCTGACCGAATGGTCGCCCGGCGCGGACGGCATCTACGTCCTGCGCAGCAGCGGGGGATTGCTGGTCAAGCGGCTCACGGTCGACCCTGTTCGGCAGCTTGTCGCCATCGGCAACGACAATCCGGACTACCCGCCGCTCAACCCTGTTCCGATGGCCGATCCGGACCTGATCGGGCGCGTCATCTGGGTCGGGCACAAGGTCTGATGCGGTCCCGTCGGCACTAGCCGCCCGCCGAGATCGGCGGGCGGTGCGGTCGGGCACAAGGTCTGATCCGGTCTCGTCGGCACGGTTGCCAAGCCCGGCCAATGGACCTTAAATGACGCGCAAAGCAGGGCCGCGGCACCGCCGCCGGCGGCCTTTCCCTATCCCGGGACACATCCCCGGGACACACGCCCGAGACATATGAAGGACTTCAAGCCATGACCGTGCTCCCGAATTCACCCCACGCGCGCGATATCAGGAACAATCTGCATCCCTATTCGAACCTGAAAAAGCATGAGGAAAGGGGTCCCCTGATCATCGAGAAGGGCGACGGCATTCACGTCGAGGATCTTGAGGGCAACCGGTACATCGAGGGCCTCGCGGGCCTGTGGTGCACCTCGCTCGGGTTCAACAACGAGCGCCTGGTCGAGGCGGCCGCCAACCAGATGCGCAAGCTGCCCTTCTACCACGCCTTCTTCCATCGCGGCTCCATGCCGTCGATCGATCTCGCCGAGCGCCTGATCGACATGTCGCCGGTGCCGATGTCGAAGGTCTGGTTCGCGAATTCGGGCTCCGAAGCGAACGACCACATGGTCAAGTTCGTCTGGTATTACAACAATGCCCGCGGCAAGCCCGAGAAGAAGAAGATCATCGCGCGGATCGGCGGCTACCACGGCATCGCGGTGTCGTCGGGCAGCCTGACCGGGATGCCGCTGATGCACGCCGGCTTCGACCTGCCGATCCACAACATCATGCACACCGGTTCGTGCCATCACTATCGCTTCGCCGAGGAGGGCGAGTCGGAAGAGGATTTCGCCACCCGTCGCGCCACCGAGCTCGACCGGATGATCGTGGACGAGGGGCCTGAGACCGTGGCCGCCTTCGTCGCCGAGCCGATCATGGGTGCGGGTGGCGTGATCCTGCCGCCGGCCACCTACTTCGAGAAGATCCAGGCCGTGCTCAGGAAGCACGACGTCCTGATGGTTGCCGACGAGGTGATCTGCGGCTTCCACCGCACCGGTGAGGTGTTCGGCTCAAACAGGTACGGTATCGAGCCTGATATCATGGTCGTCGCCAAGCAGCTGAGCTCGGCCTATCTGCCGATCAGTGCGGTGATCATCAACGAGAAGGTCTACGGCCCGATCCGCGACTTCTCCGACAGGAACGGCGTGCTTGCCACCGGCTTCACCTATTCCGGCCACCCCGTGCCGGCCGCGGTCGCCGTCGAGACGCTGAAGATCTACGAAGAGATGGATATCGCCAGCCACGTGAAGCGCGTTGCGCCGGTCATGCAGGAGCGTCTGCACGCCCTGGCCGACCACCCGATCGTGGGTGAAGCCCGCGGCACCGGCCTGATCGGCGCCTGCGAGCTGGTCAGGAACAAGGAAACGAAGGAGAACTTCGATCCTTCCGTTGCGGCCTATTGCGGCGAACGCTGCCTCGACCATGGCCTGATCCTGCGCGCCGCCGCCGGCACCTCGGTCGCCGCCTGCCCGCCGCTGATCATCAGGGAAGACGAAATCCATCAGCTCTTCGACCGCTTCAGGCTGGCGCTCGACGACACCTGGGACTACGTCAACAGGGAACAGCTTCTGGCCGCCGGGTGAGGCAGGCCGGAGAGCCTCGCAGGCCGCCGGATCCGCAAAAGGTCCGGGAGGGGTCCGGCGGCGGTCCTGTCCGGCCTCTCAGCCCGTGATCCGCGCGGGCGAGAACGTCTCCCCGGTCAGGCCCATCGCGGCGAGCCCGTCGGGCAGCTCCGTCCCGAGGATCACGGCCGCCGCATAGGCCGAGAGCCCTGCCGAGGTCTGGATCCCCGCGCCGCCCTGGCCGACGTTCCAGAAGAAACCCTCCAGCGCCGGATCGAAGCCGGTGACCGGCAGACGATCGGACACGAAGCTCCGGAGGCCCGCCCAGCGCGCCTCCATGCGGGCGAGCCTGAGCGTGGTCCATGCCATGATGTTGTGCGCGGCCATGGCGAGGTCGATGTCCTCGGGCTGCGCGTCACACGGTTCCGATGGCGTCTCGTCGGCGAGCGAACCCATGATCAGTCCGGCATCGGGTTTGAAGTAGAAGCTCTCGCCGACGTCGGCCGTCAGCGGCCAGTCCGCATCGTCGACGCCGTCGGGCCCCCTGAAGCGGAAGGCCGTGCGACGCATCGGCTTGAGGCCGACCGGCCGCGCACCCGCCATGGTCCCCAGCACATCGCCCCAGGCCCCGCAGCAGTTGGCGACCATCGGCGCGGCAAAGGTTCCGGCGCGGGTCTCGACCCGCCAGACGCCGTCGTGCCGCTCCAGCCCCAGCACCTCCGCATTGCAGACAAGTTCGGCACCGGTCTGCCGCGCGCCACGCAGAAAACCGCCGTGGATGGCGTGGACGTCAATGTCGACCGCACCGGGCTCCCAAAGGCCGCCCCCGATCTTCTCGGGACGCAGGACCGGGCATCGTTCGACACAGGTTGCGGCATCGATCGGATGCAGGATCGTGCCGATCACATGCGCCAGGCCGGACTCGTCGAAATGCGCCTCTTCGGTCTCCGTGCCGAACACAATCAGCACCGGCCGAGGGTTCACCAGCGGCGTATCGGCGAAACCCCGGAGCGGGTTGTCGATGAACCGGCGGGTCTCCTCGCTGAGTGCCCGGATTTCGGTTCCGCCGATCGCGCCGGTGTAATGCGCCGCCGAGCGACCGGTGCTGTGGTAGCCGGGCTGCTCCTCCCGCTCGAGCATGAGGACGCGGCGATTGCGCGCGAGCCGGAAGGCAAGCGACGCGCCGACCGCGCCGGCGCCGATGATGATGACGTCATGGTCTGCCATGGACCACTCCCGACTCGGCGGGCCCATGCTGCCCTATTCCGCAGGCTCCCGGCCAGCATCGACCGCGCTGCCGATATCGGGCAGCGACTCGGTCAGTCGCAGGACCAGGCCCAGCAGCGGCGGCACCAGGGTCAGGGTCAGGACGGCCGACAGCGACAGGCCGCCGACGACGACGGATCCGAGCCCCCGATAAAGCTCGGAGCCGGCGCCGGGGAACAGGACCAGCGGCACCATGCCGAACACGCTGGTCAGCGTGGACATGAAGATCGGCCGGATACGGTTGCGCACCGCCTCCCCGATCGCGGCGTCCGCCGCCATGCCGTCCTCTCGCATGTGATGCCGAGTCTGGTGCACGAGCAGAATCGCATTGTTCACCACGATTCCGATCAGGATGACGAAGCCCAGCATGGTGAGCATGTCGAGCGGCTGGGTCTGGAAGATGTTGAGAACCAGAAGTCCGAGCACACCGCCGGCGGCCGCCACGGGCACGGCGATCATGACGATCAGGGGATGCAGGAAACTCTCGAACAGAACGGCCATGACGAGATAGACGATCACGAGCGCTATCAGCAGGTTGACGACCATCGCATCCCATGTGGCGGTCAGCTTGTCGGCGGTCCCGGCCAGCCTGAGCTGGACGCCCTGTGGCAGGCCCGCCTCGCGCATCGCGTCGATGACCCTGACCTGGATCATCTCGATACCGGTCTCGAGCGGGATTCCGGGAGGCAGATTGACGACCAGCGTGACGGTGCGGTTCTGCTCCAGGCGGCGGATCTCGCCCGGACCGATTGTCACCATCACGTCCGCCAGCGACGAGACCGGAATGATGAGACCGTCATGGTTGACGATCGGCAGCTTGCCGATGCCCTGGGTCTCGACAATGTGGTTGTCGGGGCCCGTGAGCGTCAGGTCGATCTCCCGGCCCTCAAGCGAGATTTCCTTCACGCGCAGGCCGGAGTTGAAGGCATCGATGCCCATCGACAGGTCCTGCGCGGTGATACCGTTGTCGGCGAGCCGCAGGCGATCCGGCACGACCCGGATCTCCGGCACACCGCTCGAGACGGACGGACGGTTGCGAATCTGGACACCTTCGAAGGCGCCGAACTCTTCAAGGATGCGCCCCCTGGCCTCGGAAGCGACCTCGGCAAGGACGCCCAGGTCCGGACCGGAGATGTCAAGGTCGACGGAACGGTTGCCGCCGAGACCCCGGCCGAAGATGCTGGGCTGGCGGAAGAAGGAATGGGTCCCGGGCTCGTCGGCCAGCGTGTCGCGCATGATCGGGATCAGCTCCCGGACCAGATCGCCGTCGACGGCCGCGCCGCCAATCCAGGTCCAGCCCGCGCCGGAGCCGAAGTAGAAGCGGTCGAAGATCGCCTGGCCGTCCGGATGCAAGGCGATCTCCTCGTCGTGCGATACCTTCCAGTAGGGGCGCGTGGCATCCTCAACGCGAGTCGCGATCTCGTCCATGATCGAGAGGTTGTAGCCCGACGGCGGCGATACCCAGCCGGAGATGAAGTTCCGGTTTCCGTCGGGCAGGTACTCCAGCTTCGGCAGGAACACGATGGTCATGGCCACGGCCGTGCCGATGATGGCGACGATGGTGGCCGCCGCAACGGCGCGATTGCGGGCGACGTTGCGGGCAAAACCGCGCAGTCCGGCCGAGATCACCGCCGCAAAGCGGTCGAGCGGCGGCACCCGAAGCCGGTTGCGGTCCTCGATCCGGGCAAACAGGCGCGAACACAAGGCAGGGATCAGTGTCACGGCGACCAGCAGCGACAGAATGACGGAGACCGAGATCGCCACGGCGATGTCGCGGAAGACCTGGCCCGCTTCCATCTGCATGACGAGGATCGGCACGAAGACCATCACCGTGGTGAGTGCCGAGACCATGATGGCGCCCCACACCTGGCGTGCGCCCTCGAACGCGGCCTTGCGCGCCGGCATACCCTGCTCGCGCAGCCGGTAGATGTTCTCCAGCACGACGATGGCGGCATCGACAACCATGCCGACGGCAAACGCAAGGCCGGCAAGCGAGATCACATTGATCGAGCGGCCGAGCGCGGCCATGGCGACGAAGCTGCCGATCACCGAGACCGGAATCGCGATCGAGATGATCAGCGTGGCGCGCGGCGACCGCAGGAAGGCGAGCAGGACGATCGCGGCGAGAAGACCGCCGACCCAGATGTTGTTGGTGACGAGATCGATCGAGTCCTCGATGTAGACGGTCTCGTCGTAGACCTGGACCAGTTCGAGACCGGCGTTCGGCAGATCGAAGGCGTTGAGCTCGTCCACCGCCGCGCGGATGCCGTCCATCGTCGCGATCACGTTGGCGCCTGACTCGCGATTGGCCCGCATGCTGATCGCCGGTTCACCGTTGAACCGGAAGAACGTGGTGATGTCCTTGTAGGCAAACGAGACGTCCGCGATGTCGCCAACCGTGACACGCGCCAGACGCCCGCTGTCATCGTCTTCGGAACTCAGGACCACGACATCGCGTATGTCGTCGAGCGACTGGAACTCTCCCTCGGCCCGCACGGTATAGCGGCGCTTGCCCTCGTCGACGTAGCCGGCGGTGGCGGTGCTGTCGGCCTCACGCAGGGCCGAGACCACATCGGGCACCGTGAGCCCGTAGCGCGAGAGGTTCCCGGGACTGACTTCGACCCGGACCTCACGCTCGGCGCCGCCCCAGCGGACGGCATCGGCCACCCCCGGAACGCGCTTGAGGCGGTCGGCAACGACATCGTCGATGAAGTCCGCATACTCGTACATCGGACGTTCGTTGCCGGGCAGCCTGATCAGGTTGAACCAGGCGATCGGCGTGTCCTCGCTCGAGGCCGTGTCGAGCACCGGCTCGTAGACCTCCTCGGGATAACCGGAGACCCGATCGAGGCGGTTGGAGACAAGCAGAAACGCCTTGTCCATGTCGGTGCCAACCTGGAACTCCAGCGTGATTTCGCCCTCGTTCTGCCTGGCGCGCGCCAGAAGCCGCGTCATGCCCTCAATGCCGGCGAGCACCTCTTCCTGCGGCAGGATGATCTCGCGCTCGACCTCGGCCGGTGCCGCACCCGGCCAGTTCGTCCCGATCGTGATGACGGGTCGGTCGACGTCGGGCACGAGCTGGATCGGGATGGTGTGGAGAGCAACGGCACCGAACAGCAGCACCATCAGAACCGCCGCGATGACGGCGACCGGCCGTTCGATCGCGAGCCGGATCAGCTCCTTCACTGCGAAACCTCGACCACGGCACCGTCCCACAGGTATTCGTTGCCGCGCACCACGGCCAGATCGCCGGCATCAAGGCCATCCAGGACAACAAACCTGTTTCCGAGTCCAGCCCCGAGGGCGACCGTGCGATCGACCACCTTCCACTCCTGCGTTTCCGCGTCCTGCCGGGCGACGAACACCGTCGTCAGCCGCGCGGATCGTATCACGGCATCCTTGTGGACCGTGATCACGTCCGCTTGTGGGCCGGCAGGCACATGGAGGCTGACGGACTGGCCCTCGGCCAGCGTGCCTTCGATGACGTCCCAGGCCGGGGTGAAGCGAACCAGACGGGTCCGCGCCTGCGGGTCTTCCGACACACCGACGGCACGCACGAAGGCTTCCGCATGGGAACCATTGTCGAGCACGATCCGGATGACCGTGCCCGGCACCAACCCATCGATCCGGTTGGACGGCACATCGGCCTCGATCTCGATCCATCCGTCGTTGAGCAGAGTCACCGCGGCCTCACCCACATCGATGTAGGCGCCCACCTCGGTGTGCCGCCGGATAACGACGGCATCATAGGGTGCCACGATCGTGGCGTCGGCCAGCTCGTCCTCCATCAGTGCGAGATTGGCCTCGGCACTGAACAGGTCGGCCCGGGCCTGGGCGACGCCGGCTTCACCAATCGCCACATTCTGCAGACTGTCCTCGTAGCGTGCCTGGGAAAACGCTGCCGATTCCGTCAGGCTCTCCAGCCGTTCAAGCTCCTGCCTGGCAAGCGCCAGTTCCGCACGGGCCACACCCACCTGGGCTTCGGCACTGGCGACTTCGGCAAGCCGTAGATCGCGCGACAGCGTCAGACGATCGGTTTCGAGCTGGACAAGGGTTTCGCCGGCGGCGACCCGGTCGCCGATCTCGACAAACACCTCGCCCACGGCCCCTTCGGACTGCGCTGCCACGACACCGGACTGGCGCGAAACAAACCGCCCGATGACAGTTGCCGTTTCGACAATCGCATCCCGGGACACCGCATCGACCACCACGGCAACCGCATCCTGGCCGCGCGCGTCGGTCGGAAGGGCGGCGGCCAGGGCCGTGAGAGCGGCGCAAAGGGTCAGACCCCTTAGATCCATGATGCTCGATGTGTACGCCTGCATGAGGTTCTCACGACCCGAACGAAACCCGGGCGTTAATGTTATACGCAAGAACAGATCAATCCCTACGCTTCGTCAGCAAGTTTTTCAGGAGTTCGCACATGACGACTTACTTTTACACGCATGAAGCGTGTTTACGTCACGATACCGGACCGCATCATCCGGAACGGATCGACCGGCTGCATTCCGTGCTGAGCAGGCTGGAGGACCATGACTTCGATCCCCTCGTGCGACACGAGGCACCGGAGGCGCCGCGCGACCGCATCGCCCTGGCGCATCCGCGCGCCTATGTCGATGCCGTGCTCGACGCCATTCCCGCCGAGGGTCACCGCCACCTCGATCCCGACACGGTCATCTCGCCCGGCTCCGGGGAGGCGGCGCTGCGGGCCACCGGCGCCCTCGTTGCGGCGGTCGACGCCGTGATCGGCGGCAAGGCGGACAACGCCTTCTGCGCCGTCCGCCCGCCCGGCCATCATGCCGAACCGCAGCGGCCCATGGGCTTCTGTCTGTTCAATTCCGTGGCCGTCGGCGCCGAACATGCGCGCGACCGACACGATCTAGCGCGTGCAGCGGTGATCGACTTCGACGTCCATCACGGCAACGGCACCCAAGCCATGTTCTGGAGCGACGAGGGCCTCCTTTACGCCTCGACGCATCAGTTCCCGCACTATCCGGGCACCGGCGCGGCCGACGAGACCGGCGCCCACGGCAATATCGCCAATGCACCCCTGGCACCGGGATCGGGCAGCGATGCCTTCCGCAAGGCCTTCGAACGGACAGTCATTCCCGCTCTCGATGCCTTCCGCCCCGAAATCGTCTTCATTTCAGCGGGATTTGACGCCCATGAGCGTGATCCCCTCGCCGACATCAACCTCAACGAGGAAGATTATGCCTGGGCGACCGATCAACTCCTTGCGGTGGCCGATACCCACGCCGCCGGACGCGTTGTTTCCGTGCTCGAAGGGGGGTATGACCTGCAGGCACTAGGGGCAAGCGCGGCCGCACATGTGTCGCGCCTGATGGCGGCAGGCAACGGGGACGGATGATGGCGAAGGCGGACACGCACGACGACATCAAGAAGATGAGCTTCGAGAAGGCCATGGCCGAGCTCGAGGCTATTGTCGAACGGCTCGAGAGCGGCGATGCCAAGCTCGATGATGCGATCGGCGCCTATGAGCGCGGCGCGGCGCTGAAGCAGCATTGCGAAGCCAGGCTGCGCGAGGCCCAGGACAAGGTGGAAAAGATTCGGCTTGCCGCCGACGGCACCGTCAGCGCCGAACCGACGGAGATCGAATGAGCGTCACCGCCGTCATGGACCGACCTGTCGACATCGGCGACGTGCTCGTTGCAAACGCCGACCGAGTCGAGGCCATGCTCGACCGCTTGTTGCCCGCTGGCGAAGGCCCCGAACGCCCGCTGCTTGAGGCCATGCGTTACGCCTGCCTGAACGGTGGAAAGCGCCTGAGGCCCTATCTGGTGACGGCGACGGCGGCGCTCTTCGATGTCGCGGATGAACATGCCCTGCGCACCGCGGCGGCCGTCGAGATGCTGCACTGCTATTCGCTGGTCCACGACGACCTGCCGGCGATGGACGACGACGAGCTCCGGCGCGGTCGACCGACCTGTCATATCGCCTTCGACGAGGCGACGGCGATTCTTGCCGGTGACGCACTGTTGACGCTGGCCTTCGGCATCCTGGCCGATCCCGCAACGCATCCCGATGCGAGTGTCAGGATCGAGCTGGTGCGCGGGCTGACCGACGCCGCCGGCGCTCATGGCATGGTGGTCGGCCAGATGATCGATCTGGTGGTCGAACACCGTGCGGTCGATGCCGCCACGGTGGAACGGCTCCAGGCGCTCAAAACAGGCGCCCTGATCATGTTTTCCGCCGAAGCCGGTGCTCTGCTCGGCAAGGCGGACCCGGACGCCCATGAGGCGATCCTCTCCTATGGCCGCGATCTCGGCTTTTCCTTTCAGATCATCGACGACCTGCTCGATGAGGAGGGCGATCAGGAGGCCATGGGCAAGGCGGTCGGCAAGGACGCTGCGGCGGGCAAGGCCACCCTTGTCGCCGTTCTGGGCAAGGACGAGGCGCGTACGCGGGCCGAGACTCTCGCAGCCCGCGCTGTTGAATCTCTCGAACCGTTCGGCGAGTCTGCCGAAACCCTGCGTGACCTGGCGCGTTTTATCGTCACGCGCCGAACCTGACTTGAGAGCACGTCTGACGTGACCATCTCCAATTCGACCCCATTGCTCGACCGCATCAAGATTCCGGCAGACATGCGCGACCTTTCGATCGAGGAGCTCAAGCAGCTTGCCGACGAATTGCGGCGCGAGACGATCGATGCGGTCTCGACCACCGGCGGCCACCTCGGTGCGGGCCTCGGCGTTGTCGAACTGACCGTCGCCATCCATCACGTCTTTGATACGCCGCATGACCGTCTGATCTGGGACGTTGGGCACCAGTGTTACCCCCACAAGATTCTGACCGGCCGACGCGACCGCATTCGCACCCTGCGCCAGGGCGGCGGCCTCTCGGGCTTCACGAAACGGGCCGAGAGCGAGTACGACCCCTTCGGCGCGGCGCACAGCTCGACATCGATTTCGGCGGGGCTCGGCATGGCGGTGGCGCGCGACCTGCAGGGCGACAGTCGTGAAGTGATCGCTGTCATCGGCGATGGCGCCATGTCGGCCGGTATGGCCTATGAGGCGATGAACAATGCCGGTGCCCGTGATTCGCGCCTGATCGTCATTCTCAACGACAACGAGATGTCGATCGCTCCGCCGATCGGTGCGATGAGCGCCTACCTGGCCAAGATTCTTTCATCGCAGACTTACCGCTCGGCCCGTCATGTCGCCAAGGAGATCGCCGCACGCTTCCCGAAGACCGTCGAGACCACGGCGCGCCGCTTCGAGGAGTATGCAAAGGGTATGGTAACCGGCGGCACGCTGTTCGAGGAGCTGGGCTTCTACTACATCGGCCCGGTCGACGGGCACGATATCGAGCAGCTCGTGCCGATCCTGAAGAACCTGCGCGATACCGACGAGGACACACCAGTCCTGATCCACTGTATCACGCAGAAGGGCAAGGGTTACGAGCCTGCCGAACAGGCCGACGACAAGTACCATGGCGTTTCCAAGTTCGACGTTATCACCGGAGCGCAGGCCAAGCCGACACCCAAGGCGCCAAGCTACACCGGTGTCTTCGCCGAAGCGCTGATTGCCGAAGCCGAAGCCGACGAGCGCGTCTGCGCCATCACTGCGGCCATGCCGTCGGGCACCGGCCTCGACAAGTTCGCCAAGGCCTTCCCCGATCGAGCCTTCGACGTGGGCATTGCGGAACAGCACGGCGTCACGTTCGCGGCGGGTCTTGCGTCCGAGGGCTGCAAGCCCTTCGCCGCGATTTACTCGACCTTCCTCCAGCGCGCCTACGACCAGGTCATCCACGATGTGGCAATCCAGCGCCTGCCCGTGCGTTTCGCCATCGACCGCGCCGGGCTGGTCGGCGCCGACGGCCCGACCCATGCTGGCGCGTTTGATGTCGCTTATCTCGGCACCCTGCCCCATTTCGTCGTCATGGCCGCCGCCGACGAGTGCGAACTGATGCACATGGTGGCCACCGCGGCCGCTATCGACGACGCGCCGTCTGCCGTGCGTTATCCCCGCGGCGAAGGCGTAGGACTTGAGCTCCCCGAGCGTGGAACCCCCATCGAGATCGGACGGGGGAGGATCATGCGCGAGGGAACCACCATCGCCATCCTGTCGTTCGGCGCACGCCTTCAGGAATGCCTCAGCGCCGCCGCCGAGCTGGCCACACGCGGGTTGTCGACCACGGTCGCCGACGCGCGTTTCTGCACACCGCTCGACACCGACCTGGTCGGCCGTCTCGCGCGCGAGCACGAGGTTCTGATAACGATCGAGGAAGGCTCGATCGGTGGCTTTTCGGCCCATGTTCTGAATCATCTGGCCAGGAACGACCTGCTCGACGGCCTCAAGGTCAGGCCGATGATGCTGCCCGCGGCGTTCATCGACCAGGCCAAGCCGCGGGAGATGTACGACGAAGCGGGTCTTAATGCCCCGCAGATCGTCGAAACCGCGCTGATGGCGCTTGGCCACGACCTCTCGGAAACGCCCGCCAGGGCCTGACAACCACACCGATGAGGATCGTAACGCAACGAGGCGGCGCGGGTCCTGGTTCTGCTTGTCGGACACCAGACCGAAGCCCGCGCCGAGGATGGCATCTTCAACCTCTCCGAAGTCGATTGCCTGACGCTCGACACGTACTGGGAAGCCCGCGGCGAAGGCGAGATCGGCCTGCGCACGGTGGCCCATGTCACGATCAATCGGGTCAAGAGTCGGCTCTTCCCCGGCTCGATCTGCGATGTCGTGGCCCAAGGCGGTCAGAACGCCCAAGGCGGTGCTTGTCAGTTCAGCTGGTGGTGCAAGGGGCTTGATGACTGACCCGGCAACATTCGCATATGGCGTGCGGCGCATTCGGTTGCCCGCCGGGTGATGCTGGGCCGCGATACCGATTCCACCGGCGGCGCACTGTGGTACAACACCGATCACGTTTCGCCCTACCGGGACGACGACGACCAACAGACCGTTCAGATCGGGCCCCACATCTTCTATCGTTGAGGCCATGGCGGCTTCCAAACGCATGCGGATCGACCAGCTGCTCGTCCAGCGCGGCCTGGCCGAGAGCCGCACCCGTGCGCAAGCGCTCGTCATGGCCGGCGTGGTCTTCTCCGGCGAGAGCCGGATCGACAAGCCGGGACAGCAGATTTCGCCCGATGCTGCCATCAACATGCGCGGGCGCGACCATCCCTGGGTCAGTCGCGGCGGCCTCAAGCTCGATCACGCCCTGCAGCACTTCGAGATCGACGTCTCGGACAAGATTGCCCTCGACCTCGGCGCCTCCACGGGCGGCTTCACCGATGTGTTGCTGAGCCGTAGCGCGGCGCGCGTCTACGCGGTCGATGTCGGCCACGGACAGCTCGCCTGGTCGCTTCGGCAGGACGAGCGTGTCGTGGTGCTGGAAAAGACCAACGTGCGCACCCTTGATGCCGCTCTCGTCCCCGACCCGCCGGAGGTCATCGTCGGCGATCTCAGCTTCATCTCGCTGACGGTTGGCCTGCCTGCCGCACTCGCGCTGGCCGCACCAGGCGCCGTGCTTGTCGTCTTGATCAAGCCGCAGTTCGAGGCCGGCGCCGATCAGGTCGGCAAGGCCGGCGTCGTACGTGACCGCGCCGTTCACGATCAGGTCTGCGAGAGCATCCGGTCCTGGCTGTCAGACGAGAGCGGCTGGACCGTTCTGGGCATCACCGACAGCCCCGTCACCGGTGCCGCCGGCAACCGCGAGTTCCTGATCGCAGCCAGCAAGCCTGCCTGAAGCCATGGCTTCGTTGCACAACCGCCAGAACGACACGTTCTCGAAGAACTGTCGCAGTGTCTCGGCGGCAGGCGCGACAAGATCAACAGGCTTGTCGTACTCGATGCATCAGCAGGCCTCGCGCGAGGCTTCCAGAAGACCGCGCATAACATCGTGCTCGTTGTACATCCTGGCCTCGGACATCTCCTGTCCGCGCGCCGCTACCCCGCCGATGCCGTCGCCGGTCATAAGGCCGCCTTCAGATAATCGTCGATCCAGGCGCTGCGACGACCGTCTTCGGTCCACAGGATCGGGAAATGGTTCTCGTCCATCAGGCGTACGCCGTCACGGCGCATGTAGCGGCCGTAGACCGGGCCGATCCCGACATTGATGTGTTCCGGTACATACTCGGTTTCCGACGAGATGCAGTGCACCACCAGCGAGCGCCGCGGGTTGCCGCTCCGGTTGGGACCGGAGCCGTGCCAGGTCAGGCCATGGTGGAACGAGCCCGATCCCCTCTTCACGACGATCGGCACGATTTCAGGGTCTTCGATCCCCTCCGCATCTGCGGCCTTGCGCATGAACTCCTGATAGTCCTCCGGGCCGTGGAACTCACCCTCGGGCGGTGACACCGCCCATTTGTGCGAGCCCGAGACCACTTCCATCGTGCCGCCGTCGGCAGCCGTATCGTCCAGCGCGATCCAGCAAGAGAGTATCTCCTGAGGATTCATCCACGGCAGATAGGCCGCATCCTGATGCATGCCCAGGGAGCGGGTACCGGCCGGCTTCCACAAGACATTGTCGACGAACACGCGCGCGCCGGGCCAACCGGCAAGCTGGGCGCAGGCGCGTCCGATGTCCTCGCGCAGGACGGTGCGCGCCACCGTCAGGTTGCCTTTCCATCCGCAGCAGATCTGGCGCGTCAGGCTGGGATCGCTCTTGCCCTCCTGCCAGTTCACCTCGTCGGGGAACACGCCGGTCTCGAAGTTACCCCTGAACATCTGTTCGTAACTCTCGCGGGTCGCGTCGATGGTCGCATCGTCCACGAAGTTCTCACCAAACACGAAACCGTCGTTTCGGAAGCTGTCAATCTGGTCCCGGGTCAATGTGAACATGGCGTCCTCCTCAGGGCAGGCAGTCGATGCAACTCTCGAGGTCCCAGTTGCTGACCTCGGCGTTGAAGCGGTCCCATTCGTCGCGCTTGTATTCGCCATGGATTTCGTAGAGCTCTCAGGTGCAATACTTATCCTCGACGCAAAGCTTCAGAACGCGGGCGCCTGTCACCACGGTGATGTTACGACGACGCCGTGCCGGCATGAGATAGGCGTTCGACGCCGAATGGCGCAGCGGGAAGCTGTGGTCATGGGTGTATTGCGACAGCCCGAAGCCTTGCTGCCGCGTTCCGTTGCAGTCGTTGGTGACGAGGTTGCCGAGCTCGCGGCCTGCCTTGATGAGGGCGATGTAGAGCGGGTTGTCGTCGCGCCCCGGCACCGTGCCCAGCGGACCGCCGGTCCCGCGCCGCACGTTTCCCGGCCCCTTCCAGTTCCCCGACTTGCGGAAACAAGGCAGCACATCGTCGAACGACCCGCCGCGGCAGCCGATCTGGGTCCACTCGTCGTAGTCACGCCCGTGACCCCGGACACAAAGCTGCCCGTTGATCAACGCGGTCGGCCAGAACACATCCGGCGGAGCCGGCACCGACGATGATCACGTCGTTGTCGCGCGCGAGGTTCATGATCAGGCGGCGTCGAGACGCCCGAGGACATCGGCGATCAGCCCAGCGGCCACATTGTCACCATAAGGTTCGGCCTGGCCGGCTCCCCAGACCGGCCCAGGCCAGGCCAGATCGCCCTCGTGCCGCGCAATGACGTGGATGTGGAGCTGGCGCACGCTGTTGCCGAGCGCGGCGACATTCATCTTGTCGGCAGCAGCGACTTCCCGCAGGACCCGCGTGGCACGATCGATCTCCTCGGTCAGCAGGCGGCGTTCGTCGCCCTCAAGATCGATCAGTTCCACGAGCCCCTCACGCTTCGGCACCAGAATCAGCCAAGGGAAACGGCTGTCGTTCATCAGCCGCACGGTGCAGAGGTCAAGATCGCAGACGGCATGGGTGTCTGTATCAAGCTTGGGGTCGAGCGCGAAGGCCATGGCTGATTGTTGCTCCAGATCGCAAAACCACCAAGCGTGGCTTCGAGATACTCGTCGATGCACTCGCGCACCCTCGCGACCGAGACCGCTGTCCTTCATGCCCCCGAACGGTGCGGCTGCCAAGGTCAGGTTAGGTCAGGTTGATGTCATTGATCCCGATGATACCGAAATCCAGCGCCTCGAAGACCAGAGGACGCTTCGCTCGACGGATCGCAGCGCCGTGTTTCAACCCGACCGCAGGAATTGTTTCAGTCGGGCGACAAACCCGCGGAAGACCTAGTGCTTGCCGGCCAGGACGATATCCGTGGCCTCGGCCGTCGCCAGCGTGAGCGCGCGCATGTCTTCGGGCTCGAGGTTGTGGAGATTGGTCTTTCCGGTACAGCGCGCCATCATCGACGCTTCGCCCAAGGCCGACTTCAGGATGTTGGCCACGGCATGGCCGCGCTCATCCTCGCTCAGGTCCGGAGCAAAGACGAGAGCATGATCGCCGATGATCTCACCACCGGCCACGAAGGCCACGGTCATGCCGAACACCAGCGATTTCGAGCCCATGCCAATCAGCTTGGCCGCGTCGGTGCCCGACCGAATCCCGCCGAACCACAGGAGGTCGATCTCCTCCTCCTTGTTCAGGCGGCGAAGGATGCGGATGGCATCGCGCATGAGCGAAAGATCGGGCGGGCCGGCAAGCTCCGGCCAGTCGCGACCGACCGCCGCACTACCGTTGAGCAGCAGAACGTCGAAGCCGTTGTCAAGGCCGAACACGATGGCCTTTTCGAGCGCCTCGGCATGGGACACCGAGAGGCCAAGAAGCTGGTCGTCGTGATGGCGCCTGATATCGCCGGGTGCCGCGAAACGCGGCCCGACAACATGGATCAGGCCGGCCGCCTCGGCGTCGGACGCGATCTGACCGGGGATGACAAGCTGCAGCCAGGGTACGTTGTCGCCGATCGGCTGGACGCCGATGTAGCCGGCCGCACCGGCCTCCAGACCCTTCGCGATCCCGGCCTTCACATCTGCCGGCGCGTTGTCGAAACCGGTGGCGAAGAAGGGTTGGGCGATCTCCATGCGGCCGAATCCGAGATCGGTCGCCACCTTGCAGGCTTCGCGATAGGGATCAATCACCAGACGCGACAGGTTGGCCGGCAGAAAGACCAGATCATCGACCGTAGCCGGGCGTTGCTCCGGGAAGGGATTCTCGCGCGGACGCAACCTTTTGGCGAGCATCTTTGCCTGACGGGCCACATCGGTCCTGTCCATCCGCGCCATCAGGAAGATGTCCTCGCGGTTCTTCACCGAGTAGTCGGCGGAACCGGTTTCGGCATCGCAACGGTAGCAGCGGGCGGCCTCGTTGCGCGCCTCCTCCCAAGTGTAGGTCGACTCGATCTCCGGGAACTCGATGGGGTTCTCGCCGACACCATGGAACGGCGGGTGGTGCAGCCCGAACTTCTCCCAGTTGAGGTCCTGCGCCACCGGCACCCGGCGCGTGCGCCACGGCGTGCGGTAGGACACCGGCACCTCGTTACCCTCAAGGAACGACTTCACGTAGTAGGCTAGGCGCTGGCCGTGGCTCATGGCCATGACGATCGTGGAGCCGCCGAACGCACCGTCTCCGGCCGCAAAGACCTTGGGATCGTCCGTCCGCATTGTCTCCCAGGACGTGTTGACGCGGTCCGAACCCATCAGGGTACCGGTTTCGACGTCGTCGCAGGCGCTAAACTGGCCAACCGCCGCGATCACCATGCCGCAATCGATATCATGCACCGACCCGGCAATCGGCTCGGGCCGGCGGCGGCCTTCCTCGTCGGGCTCGCCCAGTCCGGTCTTCACGCAGCGCAGCTTCAGGCTGTCGTCACCCGCATCAATGATCTCGACCTGTTGGGTGTTGTAGACGAACTCAATGCCTTCCTCGATCGCGCCCTCAAGCTCGATCTTGCGCGCCGGGATCTCGTCGGGACCGCGACGGTACACAACCTTGACGTGTTCACAGCCCGGCAGGCGAAGGGCAGCGCGGCAAGCGTCCATGGCGACGTCACCGCCGCCGATCACAACGACCTCGCGCGGCATCTGCGGGCGTTCGCCGTCGTTCACACGGCGCAGGAACTCGACGCCGTCGATCACGCGCGCGTCGTCCTCGCCGGGGATGCCCATTTTCTTGCCCCACCAGGAGCCGATGGTCAGGCAGACCGCGTCGTGCCGCTCCTTCAGCTGCTGCAGGGTGACATCGCGACCGAGTGCGGTGTTGGTGTGGATCGTGAGACCCGGACAGCGAGCGACGAGCCGGCCCATATCCTCGTTGATGATGCCGGGCGGCAGACGGAAAGCCGGAATGCCCCAGATCATCATGCCGCCGGCCTTGTCGGTCATCTCGTAGACGTCGATCTTGAAACCCGCGACAGCAAGATCGTGGGCGGCGACGAGGCCGGCGGGGCCAGCACCGACAATGCCGACGCTCTGCTCGCGCGTGACCGGTGCCACTTCAGGCTTCCAGCTGACGCCGAGCTTGTCCATGACGAACCGCTTGAGATTGCGGATCTGGAGCGGACCGTCGCTTGCCGCACGGCGGCAGGCCGGCTCGCAAGGCGCATCACAGACACGGCCGCAGATCGAGCTGAACGGGTTGGTCGCCGTGATCGCCTCGAAGGCTTCGTCGAACTTGCCTTCCCATATGTAGCCGATATAGCTCGGCGCATCGGTGCCGACCGGGCAGGCAATCTGGCATGGCGCTGCCACATAGTGCTTGTCATTGGTGTCGTCGGCGAGTTCGGGCGGCAGAAGGTTCGCGCCGCTATCGGTGCTCATGGCCATGGTTGTCTTCCTAACCAGCAGCCTGGAACAGCTCTTCGTTCCGGCGTTCCGGTTCGTAGGGCAGGCCGGTGATTTCGGCCGCCTCGGGGGTCAGTGCCACGAGGTCGTCGCGGCCAAGCTGACGGACATCATTGTGTCCGAGCGCCTTGGTAATCGCAGCAATCTGCCAACGAACACTTTCGAGGAAGGTGTAGATGTGTTGGGCTTCAACCTTCGACTTGTAGCGCGCCTCGTGTTCGGGATCCTGGGTGGCGATACCCGTGACGCATTGCCCGACATGGCACTGCATGCAGGCGATGCAGCCGCCGGCAATGATCGCCGCGGTGCCCAGCGCGATGGCATCGGCACCCAGGCACATGCCCTTCACCGCATCAATGCCGTCGCGCAGGCCGCCCATCAGGACAAGTTCGATGTCGTCACGGCGGCCGATCGACGCCAACGCGGTTTCAGCCTCGCAGATCGCCGAGATCGTCGGGATACCGACATACTCCATGACTTCCGCGCCACCGGCGCCGGTCGAGCCCTGCATGCCGTCGAGTTCGACAAAGTCGAAGCCGTCCTTCACAGCGATCCTGATGTCGTCGTGGATACGACCCGCGCCCAGCTTCACGCTGACCGGCAGGCGATAGCCGGTGGCCTCGCGCAGCTCCTCCACCTTGATGACGAGGTCATCGGCACCGAGGATGTCGGGATGGCGGGAGGGTGAGCGCAGGTCAATGCCCGCGGGAATTCCGCGGATTTCGGCCAGATCCTTGGTCACCTTCTTGGCCATGAGCTGGCCGCCGAAGCCCGGCTTCGCACCTTGGGAGATGTAAATCTCAAGCCCGTCGGCGCGGTTCATGTCGTGGATGTTCCAGCCCAGGCGGCCGCCCAGCATCTGGAAGATCAATTGGCCGGCAGCATCACGCTGGGCGTCGCTCATGCCGCCCTCACCCGTATTCTCGGCAATGCCCGCCATACCCGAGGCGATCGCAATGGCCTGCTTGGCAGAGCGCGACAGTGCGCCATAGCTCATGGGCGCGATCAGCACCGGCATGGTGAGATCGAGCGGGTTGGCACCGTTCTTGCCACCTATCCTGGTGTGCATTTTGACATCGCTGACGGGATCGTCGCCGATCGCCGCCATGGTGATGTCCTTGCGGAAAGCCAGATCGGAAAGATGCGGCAGCTCGCGGGCGCCACCGTAGCCGCGCACACGGTACCGACCGATCTGCGACTTGATGTAGACGTCTTCCTGGATCTTGTGATTCCAGTAGTCGCTCTCGCCGGAGAAATTGAAGTACGGGATCGAGCGGACCTGGCGCTCGGCGGTGCCGTAGCGCAGCTTCTTGCCCGCATTCACGACCTTGCGGAACGTGTTCCTGAAGGGAATCTCGTAGCGATCAAGAAACTCCATGACCTCGTCGATCTCGGCGGAGTCGGTATCGACGACTTCGGCGTCCGAACCCAGGGACTGGAGCTCACCGCCAAGGAAGATCTCGCCGCCGGTCATATCCTCACCGAGACGCTCGCCCGACTGGCCGAGAATGATTATGCGGCCGCCGTACATCATGTAACCCGCCATGAAGTTGGCGTTGCCACAGCACAGCAGCGTGCCCTTCTTCATGACCTGACCGGCCCGGGAGCCCATGTTGCCCTTGATAACCAGGTCGGCGCCACGGATGGCGACACCGGCGATCGCACCGGCGTTGCCACCGACCACGACGGAGCCGCGGTACATGTTGTCGGCCACGCCCCAACCCACGTTGCTCTCGACGTGGAAGCGTGGTGTGTCGGTGAGACCCGCACAAAAATATCCGGCCGAGCCACGGATGTGGATGTCGACCGGATGGATGACACCGACGCCGATATGGTGGCGTGCGTCGGGGTTCAGGACCTCAATGCTCTCGCCGTCGGCGGCAGCTTTGCGTATCTCCTCGTTGACGTCGCGGGTTTCGCGACCGCTCAGATCGATCGTGACCATGTGTTGTAACTTCCCGGCGGGGGTTCACGGGTGTCAAGCGCACGGCCGGGGAACAGCCGATTGAGCGACACCTCTTCGGAGGCGATGGCAATCAGGTCGTCGTTTTCGAACATGATCATCGGTTTGGCGGCCAGCTGGTCCTTGGCATAGCCAATCTCGTCCCTGGTCGAGACCAGGAACGAGAAGGTGCCATCCATGTCGCCGATCGAGCTGGCGAGCGCATCGTTGAGGGCGACGCCCTGGCTCATCTTGTCGGCGAGATAGACCGCGATCAGTTCGCTGTCGTTGTCGGTGACGAACTCGAAGCCACGGCGCTCCAGGCGGCGACGCATCTTCCAGTAGTTCGTGATCTGGCCGTTGTGAACGATCGCCACGTCCGAAAAGCCGGTTGCCCAGAAGGGGTGCGAAGCCTCGGGCTCGACGTCGGACTCCGTGGCAAGCCGAACATGTCCCAGGCCATGGCTGCCCTTGAAGACGTGGACGTCATAGACGTCGTCGACATCGTGGGCGCCACCGACATCCTTGACGATCTCGAGGCTCTCGCCGATCGAGAGCACCTTGGCGGCATGTTCGATGGCGTAGGAGAACTTCTGCAGATCGCCGCCGAAACGCACGATCGTGCGATAGCTGCCGCCGATCCGCTCGTCCTCGACGATCTCCGCACCGTGCTGGGCGAAGACCTCCCTGAGCCGAGCGATGGCGTCGCCGGCCTCGTTGTCGGTGCCGACATAGAAGCGCAGCTTGAGCTGGCCCTGGGTGTCGTCACCGTAGAGCGCGAAGCCCGTGGAGTCGGGACCACGATGCTGACACCCGTCCAGCATGTCGACCAGAGCGCGACCGGTGTCGATCTCGACGCCGTCGCGCTTCAGCAAAATGCCTGCGATTCCGCACATGACTTGATTCCTCCGATGAAACGAAGTTTCCTGGACGTACATTGGTTATATAGCGAGCCAACCCGCCCGTTGCAACGGAAAGCGGCGGATACCGAATGCGAGACGGCCCGGTCATTCCTGTGACCGGGCCGTCTCGAAACGCTTCAGGAGTCACACCGGGATCAGGGCGGTCCGAAGAGGACGTCGTCCGCGACGAGATCGTTGTTCACCACACCGACGATCCGCCGACCTCTGTGAGGTGGTCAGCCACGCGAGATTATGCGGGATGCGGGATGTGTGATGTTTCCGGCCTGTCTGACGCAGGACATCACGCCGACGAACTACGCCGGCACCGGGGGGTTTCATGGCGCTTTCTTCGATCGTTTCGGCGGCTTCGGTCACAAAATCCCCGGTCGGCCGGGATGACATCACCTGTTTCAGAGAACCCTGAACAGCCAGACCCTGTGGCGCAGCTCGGGCTCGCCGCCGGGCATGCCCTGGAAGGGTTCGCTGACATCGATCTGTTCCCAGGTGCCGTCATCGGCCAGCCGCTCGAACGTGCCGATGAAGCCATCCGGCGTCCGGTCGTGGCGCATGGTGAAGCCGATGTAACCGCCCGGCTTCACGATCCGGCAGAGTTCATCGAACGAGCCCGGCGGGGCATGGCCCGGGGTGAAGACACCCGCGCTGAGGACGGCATCGTAGCTGTCGGTGCCGTAGTCGAGCGCCTCGCCCAGCATGCCGGCCCGGATGTTGCGGTAGACGCCGTGCTCGCGCGCGATCTCCAGCATCTCGAGCGAGAGGTCCATGGCATCCAGCGTTGTGAAACCGGCCTGCCTGGCCGCCAGCCCGACCGCACCGGTCCCGGCGCCGGCATCCATGATCGCGGCCTCGTCGGCGAGCAGAGGCCGCACCCGCTCGATCAGGAGGCGCGGACCGGACCATCCGTAGTCGACCATGATCTGCCGGTCGTAGGTCTTCGCCCAGGCGTCATAGGCCTCGCGCAGCTCGTCGAGGTTGGTGGCGTTGTAGAGCCTGTGAAGATTGACGTGATCGCTCATGGCGTAACTCCCTTAATCATCGTGACTATGGCCGCGACTATGGTGCCATCGCTGCGTGGAGGCCACGACCGGACACAGGAAAGCGTGGAGCGACGTCACGTGGTGCGCTATGATTAAGCTAACGTGAAACGATAGCCATTCTTCCAGGGAAGAAACCGATATGGACACGCGGAAATCCGGGGCGCGGGACGAAAATGGATCGACACCGCTGCACTTGGCGGCGCGTTACGGCACAGCAGAGACCATGCAGGCTCTGATCGACGCAGGGGCCAACATCGGGGCGCGGGACGAGCTCGGAAATACACCGCTGCACAGGGCGGCGCGGTGGGGCAAAGCGGAGACCGTGCAGGCCCTGATCGACGCTGGGGCCGACATCGGAGCGCGGAACAGCATCGGATGGACACCGCTGCACAGGGCGGCGATTGGCGACACAGCGGAGACCGTGAAGGCTCTGATCGACGCTGGGGCAGGTATCGAGGCGCGGGCCGGAAACGGATGGACACCGCTGCTCTTGGCGGCGCGTTACGGCACAGCAGAGACCGTGCAGGCCCTGATCGACGCAGGGGCCAACATCGAGGCGCGGATCGTAGACGAATGGACACCGCTGCTCTTGGCGGCGCGTTACGGCACAGCAGAGACCGTGCAGGCCCTGATCGACGCAGGGGCAGATATCAAGGCGCGGGACAAAGGCGGATCGACACCGCTGCTCTTGGCGGCGCGTTACGGCACAGCAGAGACCGTGAAGGCCCTGATCGACGCCGGGGCCGACATCGAGGCGCAGGACGAAGACGGATTGACACCGCTGCAGTTGGCGGCGGGTCTCGGCAAAGCGGAAACCGTGAAGGCACTGATCGACGCTGGGGCCAACATCGGGGCACGGCACATAGGCGGACAGACACCGCTGCACTGGGCGGCGGATGGCGGCAAAGCGGAGACCGTGAAGGCACTGATCGATGCCGGGGCTGACATCGAAGCGCGGGACGAAGGCGGAGGGACACCGCTGCACGGGGCGGCGCGTCACGGCACAGCGGAGACCGTGAAGGCACTGATCGACGCTGGGGCCAACATCGAGGCGGGGGCCGAAAGCGGATGGACACCGCTGCACGCGGCGGCGGGTCTCGGCACAGCGGAGAGCGTGCAGGCCCTGATCGACGCAGGGGCTGACACCGAGGCGCGGACCGACAACGGAGCGACGCCGCTGCACGTGGCGGCGGGTCACGGCACGGCAGAGACCGTGAAGGCCCTGATCGACGCAGGGGCCGATATCGAGGCGCGGGACGAAGGCGGAGGGACACCGCTGCACGTGGCGGCGGGTCACGGCACAGCGGAGACCGTGAAGGCCCTGATCGACGCAGGGGCTGACACCGAGGCGCGGACCGACAGCGGAGCGACGCCGCTGCACGTGGCGGCGGGTCACGGCACGGCAGAGACCGTGCAGGCCCTGATCGACGCCGGGGCCGATATCAAGGCGCGGGCCGAAGGCGGAGAGACACCGCTGCACGTGGCGGCGCTTGGCGTTACAGAGGAGACCGTGAAGGCCCTGATCGACGCCGGGGCCAACATCGGGGCGCGGGACGAACTCGGAAATACACCGCTGCACTGGGCGGCGCGTTTCGGCACAGCGGAGACCGTGGAGACCCTGATCGCTACCGGGGCCAACATCGGGGCCCGGGCCGGAGAC
>JACONG010000018.1 GCA_014323865.1 Rhodospirillales bacterium
ACTATAATCAGGCCGCTGAGACATCTCCGGCAAATCGACAATCTGAATTTTATCGCTGCAGCTGTCGAAGCCGACCGTCTCCAGGCCCCGGATGCTCTGCCGGCGGGGAACGGCACCTTGACGGGATATGTCAGGGCTGACAATCTTTTCTCGGGTCTTCCCACGCTGGGCAATCTCCAAATCACGGCCAATTTCGATAATGGCACGGTCAAAACAAAGGCAAGAGCTTTTTCCGGCCTTGCCACCAGTGGTACGGGGGCGTCGACTTTGCATGGCACAAATGTGAATGGAAAGCTGCGTGGTAGAGGAACGATCACTGCAACCGCGATTGAAAGCGCCCTGGCTGGGGACCTTACACTGGTCGGTACGAGCGTCACCACCACAGTCGACGGGGCCATTGCAGGTAACGTGTACCTTAACGATGGGGATTTGCTGGTACACGGAGACCTGACAGGAACCCTTTCCAGATCCGGAGAAAGTGATAGCAATATCGAAGGTGGGGCGTTTTACGCTGTCGAGAACTGAGTACGGAATCAGGATTTCAGGCGGCCACGCCGCCTGAAATCTTCTGTTTCTTCCCGACATCGGGACCTCGGGCGGCATGATTGATTTAGCTGCCGCCTGAGGTCCTTTTGTCTTTATCCCGCCCGTCTCCCCCCATGCCGTGTGGCTGCGCCATGCCTGCCAGTGCGAGGCCTGGAACAGGTTGATCAAGGACCCGGATCGCACCACCTCGATCGGAGCGAGAAACTGGGCACATGGGCTCTGACCAACGATTTTTGGTATGAGTGTGTCTGTTGCCGCCTATCAAGACCGGTGATGGTCGTCACAGTGGCCACAAGAAAGAGGCCGCGGTTGTATGGAGGAGCGATCAAGGATCTGCTCTCCGGCCTTCACCGGGCACCAGCGCACCAGCTTCTTGATGGCTTCGACCTCTGTGGCCGGCAAACCCTCGAACAGCGTGATGCCTGCGAGACTGCGCGTTGTCGTCGTGTCCGCCAACGGTATTCCCCCGAGTAGGCATGTTGAGCCCTTTCTTATCGCCCCTAGTATCGAAATCTTGGGGAACTCATCGAAATCTTGGCGGGATTCGTAAACAGATGTCGCGTTTGATTGTCTATGGTGGTCAAGAACGCCCACGAGCCCGACATTTCGCCGCCTGATTGGCCGCAATTGGAGACCCCGAGAATGACCTTCGTCTTCGACTCCCTGCCGGATCGCGATGACCTCAATGCCTTGCGGCGGACCTATCGTGCCGACGAGAATGAGGTCGTGGAAACCATGCTGGCCGAAGCGCGCCTTGGAGATGACGCTGCCCGCAAGGTTGAACGCCTGGCCCGCGACATGGTCGCGCAGGTCCGTGCGCGTCGCCGGGATGCCGGCGGCCTTGATGCCTTCATGCACGAGTACGATCTGTCGAGCGACGAGGGTGTTGCGCTCATGTGTCTGGCTGAGGCTCTGCTGCGCGTGCCTGATCCGGAGACGTCTGACCGGCTGATCCGCGACAAGATCGGCGATGCGGACTGGGCCGATCATGTCGGTGACAGCGAGTCGCTGTTCGTCAATGCCTCGACCTGGGGTCTCATGCTGACGGGCCGGATCGTCAGACTGGATTCGGAATGGACCGGGAATGCGCTTGGCCTGCTGGGGCGTCTGGTCAACCGGATCGGCGAACCCATCATCCGCGAGGCGATGGTGCATGCCATGCGGATCATTGGACGCCAGTTCGTCATGGGACAGACCATTGATGAGGCGCTCGACCGATCACGCGATGAGCGTGCGAAGGGTTACCGCCATTCCTTCGACATGCTCGGCGAGGCCGCGCGCACCATGCCGGATGCCGACCGATACATGGCGTCCTATGAGGCCGCGATCGACCGTCTCGGCCCCGCAGCTGACGATCCCGACCTCTTCGCCAGACCCAGCATCTCGGTGAAGCTTTCGGCGCTGCATCCGCGCTACGAGCTGTCCCAGCGCGAGCGGGTCATGGCGGAGCTTGCGCCGCGCCTGATCGTCCTTGCCGAGCGTGCGCGCGACTGCGGTATTGCACTCACGGTCGACGCGGAGGAGGCGGACCGGCTTGAGATCTCTCTGGAGCTCTTCGGGCTCGCATCAGGGTCGGCCTCGCTCGCCGGATGGGACGGTCTCGGTCTTGCGGTGCAGGCCTATCAGAAGCGCGCGGTCCACGTGCTGGACTTCCTCGCCGACATGGCGGCGCGCCACGGTCGCCGCATTCCCGTTCGCCTGGTCAAGGGCGCGTACTGGGATACCGAAATCAAACTGTCGCAGGAACAAGGGCTCGACGGCTATCCGGTCTTCACCCGCAAAGCCTCGACAGATGTCTCCTATATCGCTTGTGCCCGACGCCTGCTGGGCAATGCGGCGGCCTTCTATCCGCAATTTGCCACCCACAACGCCCAGACTCTGGCGACGATCCTGATGCTGGCCGGGTCGGAGCGGCGGGACTTCGAATTTCAACGGCTTCACGGCATGGGACAGGCGCTCTACGAGCGTTTGGTCGAGGAGTCGGGACGCGACATCAGCTGCCGCATCTACGCGCCGGTGGGCAGCCACGAGGACCTGCTGGCCTATCTCGTCCGGCGACTACTCGAGAACGGTGCCAACACGTCCTTCGTAAATCGGATTGTCGACGATGCGATGCCGATCGAACGACTGGTCGAAAGCCCGGTCGCGGCGGTCTCGGCCATCGATTCGAAGCCGCACCCCCGGATCGTCCTGCCGCGCGATCTGTTCGGCCCGGGTCGGCGCAACTCCAAGGGCCTTGACCTCAGCGATGTCGAGGTTCTTGGTGCGCTGGCCAGGGACATGGGACGCGCCAGCGAAACATCCTGGCGGGCGGCGCCGCTGATCGGTGGCGAAATCGTGGGTGGTACGGTCCGCACGATCACCAACCCCGCGGACCGTCGGGATGATGTCGGCGAGGTCGCTGAGGCCAATGTCGACCTGGTTGATCAGGCTCTGTCGCGCGCGCATGCCGCGGCACGCGCATGGTCGGACACGCCGGCCGATGAACGGGCATCGTGCCTGGAACGCTTCGCCGACAGGCTCGAGCAGAATATGGCCCAGGCCATGGCGATCGCTTGTCGTGAGGCGGGCAAGACACTGGCCGACGGGGTTGCCGAGGTGCGCGAGGCGGTCGACTTCTGCCGCTACTACGCGGCTCGCGCCCGCGACGACTTCGCCGCTCCTGTCACACTTCCGGGACCGACCGGAGAGACGAACACGATTGCGCTGCACGGACGCGGTGTTTTTGTCTGCATCTCACCCTGGAACTTCCCGCTGGCGATCTTCTGCGGTCAGGTCACCGCTGCCCTCGCGGCCGGCAACGCGGTGATCGCGAAACCGGCCGAGCAGACTCCGCTGATGGCGTTGTTTGCAGCTCGTCTTCTGCACGAGGCCGGTGTTCCCGGGGACGTTCTTCATTTGCTGCCCGGCGACGGTGCAACAGTGGGTGCTGCGCTGGTGGCCGACCCGCGCGTCGCGGGCGTCGCCTTCACGGGATCGACCGAGACCGCGCAGCTTATCAACCGCAAACTGGCCGAGCGATCCGGACCGATCGTGCCGTTGATCGCAGAGACCGGCGGTCAAAACGCCATGATCGTGGATTCCACGGCGCTGCCGGAGCAGGTCACGGCCGATGTGATCCATTCGGCCGTCAACAGCGCAGGACAGCGCTGTTCGGCGCTGCGTGTCCTGTGTCTGCAGGAGGAGGTGGCGGACAAGACCATCGCCATGCTGACCGGCGCGATGGCGGAACTGAAGGTCGGCGATCCCGCCTTGCTCGCGACCGATGTCGGACCGGTCATCGACGATGAGGCGAAGGGTGTGCTGGAGGCCCATGTCGCGCGCATGGGTCAGGAGGCGACCGTGATCTACCGCTCGCTGCTGGGTCCCGAGACGGAGTACGGGACCTTCGTTGCGCCGACAGTGATCGAGATCGATGCGCTCTCACGTCTGGAGCGGGAGGTGTTCGGACCCGTGCTCCATGTCATGCGGTTTTCACAGGGCCGGCTCGACGATCTGATCGACGCCATCAACGGCACCGGCTACGGCCTCACGCTCGGGATCCACACGCGTATCGATTCGGTAGCAGAGCACATCGCGGATCGTGCCGAGGTCGGCAATATCTACGTCAACCGCAACATGATCGGTGCGATCGTGGGCAGCCAGCCGTTCGGTGGCGAGCGGCTCTCGGGGACCGGGCCGAAGGCCGGCGGGCCCCGCTATCTCCATCGTTTTGCGACCGAACGGGTCGTTTCAACGGACACGACGGCGGCCGGCGGCAACGCAGGACTCATGACCCTGGACGACTAGAGGGTCGCCGACAGGCTGATCGCGCCGAACTGGTCGACGTCTTCCTGTCCGTCGAACTCTTTCGTCCGCATGCGATGCGTGAAGGTCAGGCGCATGTGGCCCCAGGTCAGCGCGATACCGGTCTGGAACTCGCCGACGAACGGGTTCTTGTCGACGCTGTGGCTATGGGTGAACGTGTTGCCGTCGAGGAAGATGTTGCGTGCCACGAAGCGCGCCTCGGCGCCGGCGAAGACGTACCAGCCGAGACTGTCCCAACTGCCGGGAAGGAAGTATTCGGAACCGGCGATACCCGCGCCGATTCGGGGTGCGCCATAGTCCTGTCTGAGGTCCTGACCGATGCGCATCTCGGCACCGAGCCCGGCATAGGTGTGCACGTTGCCCAGCGCGAACGATCCGCGCGTCGTCAGGTCCCATTCGAGGCCGAGACCGCTGAGATCGGCATCCTTCACCGTGCGGTGCTGGCGCTCATAGAAGAGGTTGATTGCAGGTTCGTTGCTGAGCTGGTGGTCCCAGCCCTTCGGCCGAGGTGCCTTGATGATCTCGTGAAACCAGATTTGCATCTCATCGGCATAGGACGCCGGACCGATGACGCCCAGCGAGAGGCTGGCGCGGTCGAGCCTGTCGCCGTTGTCAGCGGCGAGTCCGATGTCGCCCCGCAGCCAGCCGGCATAGGGCCGATCGTCAACCAGAAGGTTGGGGCTGCGGATGTCGTTCGGCGTGAACATGCTCTGCGCGATGGTGATGCCCCATCGCTTGCCGCCGCCAACATCGAACATCGGCAGCAAGTTGGCGCCGTTGACCACGAGGTCGGGAATGTCTTTGGCGCCGCTCAGGTAAGAGAGCTGCATGCCGTGGGTGTATTCGCCGTCGTCGTTCGAGACGAAGAAGTCGTTCTCGGTCTGGATGCCTACGATCTGGCCGGGCTCTTCGGCAACGGCAAGGCCTGCCGGCAGCAACAGTGCTGTCAGCGCACCAAAGAGACTGCTCCTGGCCCGGCTGATCATCAGTTGAGCCTCCCCTCCAGAGCATTGGTGAACATGTGCGCCAGATTGTCGTTGTCGAGCGGGACCGGGTTGGTGCCGGCGGTGGGATCGTTCACGGCCTGGGCGATCACCGTGTCGACCCGGCTGTTGTCGACGCCGATATCGGCCAGCGTGTGCTCGATACCGATTTTGGTCCGCAGTTCCAGGACCCATTCCATGACGGCATCGAACCCGTCACCGATATCCAGGTAGCGCGCCAGGGCGGCGTAGCGATCGGCGACCGTATCGCGGTTGAAGGCCATCACGTAGGGCATCACAACGGCGTTGGTGCGTCCGTGGTGAGTGTTGAAGAGTGCGCCGATGGGATGCGACAGCGAATGGATGGCACCCAGGCCCTTCTGGAAAGCGGTGGCACCCATGGTCGCGGCAATCTGCATGTGCCCGCGAGCATCGATGTCTCTGCCATCGGCCACGGCGACGGGCAGCCATTCCTTGACCAGACGCATGCCTTCAAGCGCGATGCCGTCGGCCATGGGGTGGTAGCCTGGAGCGCTGTAGGCCTCCAGGCAGTGGGCGAGGGCATCCATGCCGGTCCAGGCCGTGATGCTGGCGGGCAGCCCAACCGTCAGCGCGGGGTCTTCGATGACGATGCCGGGCAACATCCGAGGGTGATAGAGGATCTTTTTGGTCTGATCGGCTTCGTCGATGATCACTGCTGCACGGCCTACTTCGGAGCCGGTGCCAGAGGTCGTCGGGACGGCGACGATCGGCAGGATCGCGTCGGCGTTGGCATGGGTCCAGTTGTCGCCGCGGTCCTCGAAATCGAACATCGAACGGGTCTGGCCGGCCATGAAGGCGATGGTTTTGCCGGCATCCATGGCGCTGCCGCCGCCGAAGACGATCACGCCATCGTGGCCGCCCGAACGAATCACCTCGAGACCGCAATCGACGTCGGAACCGAGCGGGTTCGGGTTGATGTCCGAGAAGACATCGGTCGGAAGGCCCGCGGCACGGTTCGCAGCGACCGCATCGGCGATCATCGGCAGATCGGCGATGCCGGGGTCGGTCACGAGCAGCGCTTTCGTGATGCCCAGCTCGCTGCACACCGCGGCAAGCTCCGTGATGCGGCCGTCGCCGAAACGAATGGCGGTGGGGTAATTCCAGTTGGCGGCTGAAATCGTCATGATGGGCTCTCCTTGTCGGATGGAGCTCTCGTTTGCCCCGCCGAAACGGCGGATGCAAGATGCTGCGGCAAACCCCAGACAAATATGGCTTCTGCGTGACCGCGCTTCCCGTCATCTTCGACTGCGATCCCGGCAAGGATGATGCCTTCGCGCTGTTTCTCGCGCTGGCGCTGCCCGACGTTTTTGACGTTCTTGCCGTCACCACCGTGGCCGGCAACGTCGCGGTCGAGCGCACATCGGTCAACGCCCGGCGCATCGTCGAAGCGGCCGGACGGCCGGACATTCCGGTCTACGCCGGTTGCGAGCGGCCCATGCTGCGGCGTCTCAAGACAGCCACAGAGACCCACGGCATCGACGGGCTCGGCGGTTCCGGGTTACCGGAACCCGCCGAGGGGCCCTTGGAAACCCATGCCGTCACGGCGCTGATCCGTCTTCTCGAGGCGAGCGACCGGCCCGTAACGATCGTCGCGATCGGGCCGCTGACCAACATCGCCACGATGCTGATCGCCCATCCCGACATCGCTTCGAGTATCGGTCATCTTGCCGTCATGGGCGGGGCATCCGGGCGCGGCAACATGACCGCACGCGCGGAGTTTAACATCCACGTCGATCCCCATGCGGCTCATGTTGCCCTGTCGGTTGCCTCTCCGATCTCGCTTGTCACGCTGGACACCACGAGTAACCTGCGTCCGCCGATGACATGGTTTGACGCCATGGGGGATTTCGGCCGGCCGGGTGCGGCCCTTCTAGGCATGTGGCGCGCGGCGCCGGTGGCGCTCTACGACGTCGCGGTGACGGGCCTGCTGGCCTGGCCGGATATCTTCACGCTCGAAGAAGGCGCCGTCGATGTTGTCATCGAGGACGGTAACCAGTGCGCCCGAACGGTGATCACGCCCGGGGCAGGCCCGGTGCAGGTCGTGACGGCCATTGATCAGCAGACCTTCCTCGATCGTACAGCCCACGCCATGAAGGCATTTGGAGTGGCTCCCTAGGCGACCCTGTCGGGCGGCTCCTCACCGCGGAAGAAGGCGTCCAGGTTGTCAAGCGCCCGGAAGCCCATGGCATCGCGGGTCGCCATGGTGGCGCTGCCCAGATGGGGCAACAGGAACGCGTTGGTCAGATTCCGGTAGCCCGGGTGGATGTTCGGTTCGCCGTCGAAAACGTCGATTCCGGCCGCGAAGAGCTTGCCGGCGTTCAGCGCTGCGATCAGGGCGCCGTCGTCGATCACATTGCCACGGGCCGTGTTCACCACAATCGCACCGTCCGGGAGCCTGGAGATTCGCTCTTCGTTGATCAGCTTCACGGTGTCGGACGTCGACGGACAGTGGATCGACAGGATGTTGCTGACTGCCAGCAGGTCGTCGAGCTCACCATGGAATGTGGCGCCGAATTCCAGTTCTGCCGGAAGCTTCGAGCGGTTGTGGTAGTGCACTTCCATGCCGAAACCGGCCGCGCGCCGCGCAACGGCCTGTCCGATCCGGCCCATGCCGAGGATGCCCAGGCGGTTGCCACTGACATGGATGCCCCGCATGCCGGTCGGTGACCAGGCACCCCAGGTCGCCTCGCGCACCATGCGTTCGCCCTCGTAGGCACGGCGCGCGGCACCCAGTATCAGGAGCATTGCGATGTCGGCGGTCGCATCGGTCAGAACGTCGGGCGTGTTGGTGACGACGATGCCGCGTTCCCTGGCGGCCGCTACGTCGATGTGCTCGAAGCCGACGGAGAAGGTGGCGATCACCTTCACGCTGTCGTCCAGCCCGGCGATCACGTCGGCCGTGATCTTGTCGGTCGGGCAGGGCAGCAGGGCATCGGCGCCGCGACAACCGGCGATGACCTCATCGGCGCTGGGCAAGTGGTCGTCGGAATTGAGCCGGGGCTCGTAGTCGCGACCCAAGCGCGTTTCGACGCCCTCGGGCAGGGTACGCGTGACAAAAACGACAGGCTTGCTCGTCATATTGTGATCCCCGACAGAGATGTACCGATTGATTCCGGAAAGCCGCGCGTACTTAATGGATGCCATGTCCCTGCGCAAAGCCTTCCTTCCCGCCAGTGCCGTCGTGCTTGCCGGCTCGGTCTTCACCCTTTCCGTCGATGCGGCCGACCTCGTGGCCCACAGTGCCGTCTACGAGATGACGCTTGGCGAACACGAGAGTCGCACTGGCCTGATCTCGATCCATGGCGGGATGCTGCTCGAGATCGAAGACCACTGCGAAACCTGGGCGGTGCGCCGCCGCTTGGCGATGCAGATCACGGGTGACGACGGGACGCACTCGACCACATCGAGCATCGACTTTTTCCAGTCCAAGGATGGCTCCTGGTATCGCTTCGACGATGAAACGGCGCACAGTCCCGGCGGGATCGAACGGTTCTCGGGCGAGGCCAGCATTGCCGACGAGACCCGTTCGGGAAGGATTTCGATCGAGCAGCCCGAGGAGTCGCGCCACAACCTGCCCGACAAGGCTGTCTTTCCGATGGTGCATCTGTCGGATCTCATTGATCGCGCTGCGGCCGGTGAGCGTTTCATGAGCCATGTCGTCTACGACGGCACCGATGGTGCGAAGGTCTACGACGTCACCACGATTGTCGGATCGGCGGTGGAGAACGACGGGATGGTCTCGTGGCCGATGCGGCTGGCGTTCTACGAACATGGCACGGTCGCCGAACAGCCCGAAGTCGAGATTGCAGCCGTCCTGCGCGAGGACGGTGTCGCCGAATCGCTCTCCTACGACTACGGCACCTTCGTGATTGATCTGACCTTGGTGGAACTGACGGAACTCGACGGCGGTTGCTGATCAGCGCCCGTCCGGCTCGGGCCAGAGCCATGCTGCGCCCCTGACGCCGCTCGAGTCGCCATGCACTGCGGGAACCAGGTCCGTGGAGATGCTGTCAGAGAAGACGAAGGGCGACCAGAG
Source organism: Rhodospirillales bacterium (assembly GCA_014323865.1). Lineage (NCBI taxonomy): Bacteria > Pseudomonadati > Pseudomonadota > Alphaproteobacteria > Rhodospirillales > Rhodospirillales bacterium. The sequence continues at coordinate 9,415 of JACONG010000018.1, forward strand.
GCCGGGAACGTTGCGATAGAGCCGGTCGAGATTCGAGAGGCCGCCGCCCAGCACGATCACATCGGGATCGATAATGTTCATAACGACGCAGAGCGCCTTGGCGAGGCGTGTTTCGTAGCGCCGCATCGTTGCTTCTGCCTGCGCGTCGCCGCCGGCGGCTGCCGCCGCGATCTCGGACGGCACCAGCGGCTCTCCGCCATGGTCGACATGATCGCGCGCCAGTGCCGGACCAGACAGAAAAGTCTCCAGACAGCCGCGGCGGCCGCAGAAGCATCGCTCGCCGGTCTGTTCGTCATCATCGGGAGCGGGCAGGGGATTGTGGCCCCATTCCCCGCCAACGCGATTCCGGCCCTCCACGATGGTGCCGTTGATCACCACGCCGCCACCGCATCCGGTACCTAGGATGATGCCGAAGACAGAGATACATCCGGCACCGGCGCCGTCAGAGGCCTCGGACAAGGCAAAGCAGTTGGCATCGTTGGCCACGCGCAGCGCGAGACCCGTTGCAATTCCGAGATCACCCGGCAGGTCACGACCGTTCAGGCAGACAGAGTTCGAGTTCCGGACCATGCCCGTCTTTGGCGACAGGGACCCCGGCATACCCATGCCGAACCGTGCGATCGGTTCGGGCGCGCGATCGGAGAGCGCGCTGACCACACCGGCGATGGCGCGGACCGTTGCATCGTAGTCGTCCTGGGGCGTGGCGACTCGCAGTCGGGCGGCTTCCGATCCGTCAGGAGCCAGCAGCAGCCCCTCGATCTTGGTGCCGCCGAGATCGATCCCGATCCTCATGGATGGACGGCGAGGTGGCGTTCGATGTAGCGATGGATGTCGGGCCAGTCGCGGGCGCGAAAGTGACTCTCTTCGGCTGGTCCCAGCAGGTCGCCGAGGTCGGGATGGCTGATGTAGTGGATACGGACCACATGATCGGCGACCTCAGCCACTTCGGCGTGGTGCAGCGGCGAATCGTCGATGAAGAAGACATGCCCGTTGGTGCGTGACGCCAGGGCCCTGACCGCCTCGGCCTTGGAGCCCTCGTTCGAGATCAGCGGATAGGGCATGCCGTTGCCTTCAAGTGCGGCCGCGCGTGCCGGTCTCTGGGCATGAGGTACATTGCTGAGAACGACGATCTGGAGGCGTTCGCTCAGGTGCTGCAGCGACTCCGAGGCATGTTCGACAACCGCCATCGTGCGCGTGTGCTGCTCGAAATAGCTGGCGAGCAGCGCACGAACGTCGGGCATGTCGAGTGGTTCGTCCGTTTCCCGGGCGATAATATTTCCGTTCAGGCGGAACGATGCCCAGTTGAAATAGGCTCCGTTGGCGCTCAGATGCCGTTCGAACCCCGCCATGAAGGCAAAAATCACCTCATCAGCGTCGGAAATGAGCAACGGACGCTCGGATTCGATCTCAATGCGGTCCAACTGGTCCGCAAGTGACCAGTTAAGCCGATCTTCATTGTTTTGTTCGATCATTGAGAAATGCCGCGTGCGCGGTGGCTAAGGCAAGGGGCTCAACTTATGCTATGAGGTCTGCGAAACAAGCCTCGCGCTTGACTTGGGATGGAGGCGAGGTCCAAAGGCTGGACTTCGGCGGGTGTGGCGTTCATGCTTGGTGGCCGGGGATTTCAGGGCGGACGTGTCAGGGAGCCCCTGATGGCAAAACCGTCCTCTTCGTTGAAGACAATGCGCTCAACATGAAGCTCTTCAACGATCTGCTGGATGCCAATGGTTTCGACGTGCTGCAGGCCATGAATGGCGAAGAGGCCTTTGCCCTCGCCAAGGACAATCATCCCGACTTCATCATCATGGATGTTCAGCTTCCGGATGCGTTCGGTCTCAAGGTCACCCAGTGACTGAAGGCCGAGGCCAGAACGTCCGATATCCCGGTCGTCGCGGTCACGGTGCTCTGGCGATGAATGGCGACAAAGAAAGGTTCCTCGGCGTCGTTTGCGACGCCTGCATCGACAAGCCGATTTCGGTTCATCATTTCCCGGATGCCTTCAACAGGTTCCCCGGCACGGCTGCGTGACGAGAACATGACCGGGCGCATCCTTGTCGTTGACCACCGGCCGCTGCCAAACCCGGTGCAGACAAGGCGTCGATCGCGTGAGTCTCGAAGACCTCCGGCAGACTGTCGGCCGAGGCCATGGCGGGGCCAGGCCATCCGATCGGAACGAGGACGAGCAGGCACCTCACCATCATGCCGAAGCCATGACGCGGAGAAGCGCTCGCGGCAAGGCGAGCGGGGTGATCCTGACGAAGTGTTGAGAACGTGCGCCGGGCGCGGAAACCCTTACTTGAGCTTGGTTTCCTTGAACATGACGTGCTTACGCGCCACCGGATCGTACTTGCGGAACGACAGCTTCTCGGTCTGGGTGCGCGGGTTCTTCTTGGTCACGTAGTAGTAACCGGTGTCTGCGGTGCTCTCGAGTTTCACGAGAATGGTGGTCGGCTTGGCCATGGTTCGTCTGTTTGCTAAGGAAAGGCGCAAACTAGTGATGTCGCCGCCGGAGGTCAAGCGCCAGACACGGATTCCCCGGGCGATCCGTACCCCCTATGGTGGCCCGCCGGCAGGCAGCGAACACACAGTAGATCAGAACCACCGAGATCATCGAAAAGGCGAAGCCTTGAGGGCCGAACTCGGTCATGGACGTGCTGACGACCATCGGTTCCACCATGCCGCCGATGCCGAACAGCCGCCAGAACACCGCGTTGGCCGCGACGAGATCGACCGCCTTGAAGCGTTCGCCGAGCAGGGTGATTGCCGACTCGCTGTAGCCCTGGTTGCGCAGGGATTCCGCGAGGATCGGCCAGGCTAGGGAACTCGTGGTGGTGACAATCGCGAGCGCCCCGATCAGGGTCATCAGAAGGTGGGCCCTGCCGCGCTGCGACAGGATCGTATCAGACATGATCGATCCGCTGCCGGTTCCGGACATAGTGCAGGAACGGAACGGTTTTCTGCTGTCTGCCTCCGGTGCGGTCGGCCCAATGTTGCCGCGTCTGGTTGAGCACGAACTCGGTGACGTCGACGATCGGCAGGCGGTGGGCGGCATCGAGAGGTAGCCGATGGAGGTCTTCCAGCTCGCCGTCGGTGATCAACTCGCCCTCGGCATCATTGGCATCGACCAGGAAAAAGCGTGTGTTGAACCGCTTGTGCGACATGGTCGGGGGCAGCGCGCGAGCGATGTAGTCCATGCGCGCAAGATCGGGCACGGAACCGGCCGCCTTCATGGCGTTCCAGAACGGGGTGTCCGGCGCATCGTCCAGTTCACGCTTCTTCGCGGTGCGTGCAATCAGATAGCCGGTCTCTTCATGGGTCTCACGCAGGTCTGCCAGGGGGCAGGGCCAGCGTCGATGCCGTGGCGGTGTGTTGCTTCAAGAGCTTGTCGGTTGACCGATGGGGTTTGACGCTTGAGGGAGCGAGCCGGTCGATCGCATCGACCCGGCCGCCGGGAAAGACATAGATGTTCGGAAGGAAGCTCGCCCGCTTGCGTCGCTGTCCCATCAGCACCTTGGCCTTGTCGCCGGTGCCGCGATCAGGACGACGCTGGCAGCGTCACGGGCCGTGGAGTGTCCTCGCCCATGGCAACATTCCGATGTGATGATCACACGTAGGGCACGGACGAGATGTTCTCCGATCACGCCCATGTCGCCAACTGGCGGGGCCTTCGAGGTTGGCCGGCACGTCGACTGGAATCAGGTCTTCAAGGGTTACGTCTCCCAGGTCGACTGGCCCGGTGCTCATGTCTGACGCCATCTGATCGACGCATTTTCCGAGGCCAGGGTCATGTTGAACGTCCGGCCCGCTGAGGCGTGGTGGAACAGTTCTCGAAGACGATCGGTACCTTCGTCAGCGACTACCGGAGCTACGAGCTGCTGTCCCACATCATGACGATGGCAGAAATCTGGGATCGTGAAATCGGTGGCAAGACATTCGGCGGCCGCTACGACGGTCGCGAGGCTGCATCGCCGGGTTCAACAGGCGGACGGACGACGTGCGTGCTGCTGTCGCGCCGGAACGCTTTCTGGTCTTTGATGTTGCCGAGGGGTGGGAGCCGCTCTGCGCATTTCTCGGCATGCCCGACGAGCCGTTCCCGCGCTCGAATTCGACGGCCGAGTTCTGAGTGAACTTCGGTCCGGATGGTCAGACGTCTTGGGTTGAGGGTCTACTCGCCTTCGAGCAAGGCGCGGCCTGATCGAGCCCAAGCGCCAGCCAACGTTTCTGCGCCGGTGTCGGCCGTCCCTGCTCGTTGCGCGGCTCCACTTCAGCCGCCGTCGTCGCTGCGATCTTGCCCCCAAATTCCTGCGACGGACAGTCGGTCGCATCTCGCGACCATATCAACAATCGGACTTCAGACCAATCGTTCGGCTCAGCGTTTCCGTCTTCGTGGCCCAGATCTGTGCTTGCGGCCCCGCGGCGACGACGTTCCGGGCCGGCGTGTCTTGCGCTCGATACCGCCCTCGACGAGATCGAAGCCGATGGTGGCGGCGACCGGATCGGCCTCGACGAGTTCAACGGTCACGGAATCGCCGAGGCGGAAGACGATGCCGTCTCCCTCGAGCTCCTGGCGGCCGTCGAGCACGCGGAACGGCCCGCCGGGCAGCCTGCGTGCGGGAAGCAGGCCATCGGCGCCGATCTCATCCAGCCTGACGAAGACACCAAAGCGGCCGACGCCGACGATCCGGCCGGGCATCACCGCGCCCACGCGGTCGGCCATGTAGTCGGCGAGATAACGGTCCATGGCGTCGCGCTCGGCCTTCATGGCACGGCGTTCGGTGGCGGTCAGGTGCACGCCCGTCTTGTCGAAGGCGGTATCGCCGTTCTCCGGCAGTCCGCCGGACCCCAGCTTGAGGCCGCGGATCAGGGCCCGGTGGACCAGGAGATCGGCGTAACGGCGAATCGGCGACGTGAAGTGGCAATAGGCTTCGAGGCCGAGCCCGAAGTGGCCGATGTTCTCGGGCGCGTACTCGGCCTGGGACTGGCTGCGCAGCACCGCTTCGTTGACCGCGTCCTTGTGCTCGGTGTCGGACACCTTGCCGAGAATGCTGGCGAAATCGGCTGGACGAAGCTGTGCACTCTTGCGCAGGGAGAGCCCCAGGCTCTGCAGGAACTCGCGCAGGCCCTCGATCTTCTCGGGCGAGGGCTGGTCGTGGATGCGGTACATCACCGGCATGCGTCGGTTCTTGAACTGGAGCGCGGCGGCTATGTTGGCGGCGATCATCAGTTCCTCGATCAGCTTGTGGCTGTCGTGTCGAATGCGCTGGGTGATCGCCTTGATACGCCCGTCTTCTCCGATCTCGACCTGCCGTTCGGGCCTGTCGATGTCGAGCGCACCGCGCTGCACACGATCGCCTCGCAGCGCGGCATAGACGCCGTAGAGATTGTCGATCAGCCCGTCGGGCAGGGCGGACGTGGTTTCCGAAGGCTGGCCCCCGCGGTGGGCCTCGACCTCATCATAGGTCAGGCGTGCGGCCGAGCGCATCAGCCCGCGTACGAAACGCCAGCGCCGCAGCGTGCCGTGATTGTCGATCCAGAGGTGGGCGGCAAGGCAGGCACGGTCCTCATTGGGCCGCAGCGAACAGAGATCGTTGGACAGCCGTTCGGGCAACATCGGTACGACACGGTCGGGGAAGTAGACCGAGTTGCCGCGCCGGTAGGCAGCGCGATCGAGCTCGCTGCCGGGTCGAACGTAGTGCGCCACGTCGGCGACCGCGACGATGGCGTGCCAGGCCGCCTCGTGTTCGGTCGTCGGCTCGGCAAAGACCGCATCGTCATGGTCACGGGCATCGACACCGTCGATGGTGACGAGCGGAACATCCCGCAGATCCTTGCGTTTGCCGGGCTCGGTGACGGGTTCTGCCCGTTCGGCTTCGGCCAGCGCCTCCTCCGGCATGTGGACCGGAATGCCGTGGGTCGTGATGGCGATCATGCAGACCGCATCGGCGTCGGCCCAGGTGCCGAGGCGCCTGACGACACGGGCCGGCACCGGACCGAAGCGCTGGGTCGACATGGGCTCGGCGAGAACGAGATCGCCGTCCTCGACTTTCAGGCCTGTCGGCAATTCGGCACGGTAGTCGTGCGACTGGCGCCGGTCTGTCGGCTGGATGCGGTCGCCCGTTGGCGTGCGTTTGAAGACCCCGACGACCTGCTGGGCGTCGGGCGCGATCAGGCGGCGGACCCGGCCTTCGTAGCCGCCGTTGGCCAGGTGACGCAGCTGCACCATGGCGCACTGGCTCAGGCCCGGCGCAGGATGTGGCTTGCGGCCGGTCAGCGGTTTCAGCGGGATCTTCGGTGGCGGACCGTCGCCATGCCACAGCAGAGGTTCGGCGATCGCGATACCGTCATCGTCGATCGCCACGATCTTGACGATCAGCTCGGACGGCAGGTCGCCCACCAGATTGAGCTTACGCCCCGCATTGCGCCCGATCTGGCCTTCGTGCTTGAGGTCCCGCAGCAGGCGGTTGAGCTCGGCGCGCTGGTGGCTGCCGGAAATGCCGAAGGCTCGGGCAATGTCGCGTTTGCCGACGCGGCCAGGATTGTCGGAAATGAAGTCGAGAAGCTCGTCGCGCGAGGGCACGCCCTCGTTGTCAGGCCTCAGCGGGGCCATCGCTCACGGCCTCGGCCGGGCTCGCTTTCTTGGCCGTCTTCTTCTTCGCCGCCTTCTTTGCTGTGGCCTTCTTTGCCGGAGCCTTTTTCTTGCTGTTCTTCTTCTTGGCCAGAAGCTCCAGCGCCATCTCCAGCGTGACGTCCTCGGGCTCGATGCCCTTGGGCAGCGACGCAAAGGTGCGCTTGTGGGCAACATAGGGGCCGTAACGGCCCTTCTTGACCTCGATCGGCACCTCGTCCTCGGGATGGGGACCCAGTTCCTTCAACGGCGGGCCCGCATTGCCGTGTCCGCCACCGCGCGCGAGCTTCTCGGCGATCAGTGTGACGGCACGGTTGAGGCCGATCGTCAGGACGTCGTCGTCCTTCGGGATCGAGGTGTAACCCTTGCCGTGCTTCAGGTAGGGGCCGAAGCGGCCAATGCCGGCGAGGATCGGTTCGCCGTCCTCTGGATGCTTGCCGACCTCGCGGGGCAGGGTGAGCAGACGCAGGGCGATCTCGAGCGTGATGTCGTCGAGCATCATGCCCTTGGGCACGGCGACCCGCGGCGGTTTGATTTTCTCCTCCGCTTCGCCCCTCTGGATGTAAGGCCCGTAGGGGCCGCGGCGCAGTGTGACCTTGAGACCGGTTTCCGGATCGAAGCCCAGCTCTTTGGGCCCGTTGTCACCCTGCTGGTCTTCGCCGTCGCTGGCGATGAGCTGGCGGGTAAACTTGCAGTCGGGGTAGTTCGAGCAGCCTAGAAAGGCGCCGAACTTGTTGAGCTTCAGGCCGAGGCGGCCATCTTGGCAGGACGGACATGCGCGGGGATCCTTGCCGTCGCCCGACTTGCGGAAGATGTGGTCCTCAATGATCTCCTCGATCGCGGCCATGACCCGGGGGCGATCAAGCTCTCCGGCTTCCTCGACCGCCATGTGGAAGGCATTCCAGAACTCGCGCAACACAACCTTCCAGTCGATGTCGCCGTTCGAGACGCGATCGAGCTCGGTCTCGAGGTTCGCGGTGAAGCCGTATTCGACATAAGTCGGGAAGAAGGCCTCAAGGAAGGCCGTGACCAGACGTCCGCGATCCTGCGGTACGAAACGCTTCTTATCCAGAATCACGTATTCGCGGTCCTGCAGCACGCCTATGATCGAGGCATAGGTCGAGGGCCGGCCGATGCCGAGTTCCTCCATGCGTTTCACGAGGCTCGCTTCGGTGTAGCGCGGCGGCGGTTGGGTAAAGTGCTGTTCGGGACGGACCTCGCCAACAGCGAGCGGCTCGCCCTCTTTCACGTCGGGCAGGCGGCGCTCCTTGTCGTCGTCCTCGTCGCTCGGATCGTCCCGGTCTTCGCGGTAGAGCTTCATGAAACCGTCGAACGCGACAACCGAGCCGGTCGCGCGCAACACGGCATCCCTCTTCTCCGTCGCGATGTCGACACCGACCTGGTCGAGCAGGGCGTGTGCCATCTGGCTCGCCAATGTGCGTTTCCAGATCAGATCGTAGAGCCGCGCCTCGTCGCTACCGAGGTGAGGCACCATCTCCTGAGGCCTGCGTTCGAAGGCAGTCGGGCGTACGGCCTCGTGCGCCTCCTGGGCATTGCGCGCCGACGAATGGAAGGTACGCGGCTTCTCGGGCAGATAGCGCTCGCCGAAATCATTGCGGATCAGGTCACGTGCACCGTCAAGCGCTGTTTGCGAGAGCGCCACGCTGTCGGTCCGCATGTAGGTGATGAGACCCACGGTCTCGCCGCCGAGGTCGATACCCTCGTACAGCTTCTGCGCAATCTGCATCGTCCGGCGCGCGCCGAAGCCAAGCTTGCGCGAGGCCTCCTGCTGCAGTGTCGAGGTGATGAAGGGCGGATTCGGGTTGCGTTTGACCTGCTTGCGTTCGACCAGGGCGACCCGGAACGATCCTTCGCGCACCCGTCGCGCCGCAGCTTCGCCGCGGCTGCGGTCGGGCAGGGCGTATTTGTCGAGCTTGGTGCCGTCGAGTTGGGTCAGGCGGGCGAGGACCTTGGCACCGGTGTCCTTCAGGAAATCGGCCTCGACAGTCCAGTACTCGCGCGGCACGAAGGTTTCGATCTCGGCTTCGCGCGCACAGATCAGGCGCAGCGCGACCGATTGCACACGCCCGGCCGAGCGGCTGCCCGGCAGCTTGCGCCACAGAACGGGCGAGAGATTGAAACCGACGAGATAGTCGAGCGCCCGGCGAGCCTGCTGGGCGTTGACGAGATCCATGTCGATCTCGCGCGGATTGGCGATCGCGTCGCGCACAGCATCGCGCGTGATCTCATGGAAGACGACGCGCTGAACCGGGCGATCCTTGATAGCGCCCTTGTCCTTGAGCCAGTTCAGGACATGCCACGAGATGGCTTCGCCCTCGCGGTCCGGGTCGGTCGCCAGCACCAGGCTGTCGGCGCCGCGCAGGGCATCGGCGATGGCCTTCAGCGGCTTCCGTGCCCTGTCGCCGGTCTCGTAGATCATCTCGAAGTCCTTCTCCGGGATGACCGAGCCGTCCTTGGGCGGCAGGTCACTCACATGGCCGTAGCTCGCCAGCACAGTGTAATCGCTGCCGAGATACTTCTCGATCGTCTTGGCCTTGGCGGGCGACTCGACGATAACGACATTCATGGGCGCCTCTGGGTGAGCGAACCTGTTGATTCAGCGACGATTTTTCAGGCCATGACGAGAGCGACCCGGTTTCCGGGAAGCCGCTCGATGCGGCCCGCGAGCTCCAGTTCCAGCAGCAGAATCTGAGCCTCGGCGGGGGTTACTTGGCACCGGCGCACCAGTTCGTCAACCTCGACAGGTTGCGCACCAAGCGCGGAAACCAGCCGTTCGCGACCGTCATCGGAGCCCGATTCCGGTATGTCGATCGGCTGATCGTCTTCCTCGGGAAGCACGGTCAAGGCCTCAAGATCTGGCACCGCCCGGACCGGCTGCTGGAGCCCCGAAAGGATGTCCTCGGTGCCCTCGATCAGGGCCGCGCCATCCCGGATCAGACGATTGGCCCCCTTGGCGCGAGGATCCTGCGGCGAGCCGGGCACGGCAAAGACATCACGCCCGTTTTCAGCGGCGAGGCGTGCGGTGATCAGGGCACCGGACCGCTCCGTGGCCTCGACCACGACAACGCCCAGCGCCATCCCGGCAACGATCCGGTTGCGGCGCGGAAAGTGGCCCGATCGCGGCACGAGACCGAGCGGCTGATCACTGACGACAAGGCCCTGTTCGGCGATGGCCTGATAGAGGGCCTCGTTCTCGGGCGGGTAGATGTTGTCGATGCCACCGGCCAGCACCGCCACCGTGCCGCCGTCGAGGGCGCCGGTGTGAGCGGCGGTATCGATCCCGCGTGCCATGCCGGACACCACGACCTGACCGGCCTCAGCGAGATCGGCTGCGAGCCGCTCGGCGAAACGACGCCCACCGGCCGACGCATTGCGTGCACCGACGATTCCGACCATGGGCCGGGCGAGGAGGTCGTCACGGCCAAGAACGGAAAGCACAGGTGGCGGATCGTGGATGTGATCCAGCAACGTGGGGTACGCCGGATCGTCACAGGCGATCATCGTGCCCCCCAAGCGTACCAGTGCTGTGATCTCGTCTTCGATGGGGCCGGGCTCCGGAACGGCGACCCCCTTGAGACGGCCGCCGCGGCGCGCCAGCTCCGGCAGTGCGTCAAGCGCGGCCTCCGGCGAACCGAAGCGGCGGATCAGGGCGCGGTAGGTGCGTGGGCCGATATTGTCCGAACGCGCCAGTCGCACCTTGGCAACGAGGCCCGGGGTCATGCCTTCTGACCGATCTTGGGTTCTTCGCCGCGGAAGAGGCGCCCGATATTGGACCGGTGGCGGATGATCGTCAGCACGGCGAGCACGGCAACGGTCTGCACATACTGCATGTCACTTGTGAAGTAAAAAATATAAATCACTGATAAAATTGATGAAATTATGCTTCCTAGAGAGACGTATCGTGTGGTGGCGACCACCAGGAGCCAGCCGGCGAAGGTGACCAGTCCCGCGGGCCAGGAGATGCTGAGGATCACGCCCATACCGGTGGCAATGGCCTTGCCGCCCCGGAACTTCAGCCAGACGGGAAACATGTGCCCGACCATGACGGCGATCGAGGCAATGACCAGGAAGTCGGGGCCGCCGATGTCGAAGGCGATCAGCACGGCTGCGGCGCCTTTGACGGCATCGAGCAAGACAGTCAGCGCGGCGAGTTTCTTGTTTCCGGTGCGCAGAACGTTGGTTGCGCCGATGTTGCCGGAGCCGATCTTGCGGATGTCGCCCAGTCCCGCCCACCGGGTGATCAGCAATCCGAAGGGAATCGATCCAAGGAGATAAGCCACGAGCGCGCAGACCGCGTAGGGCCAGAGGAAGGGCAAGGCCTCGACGGACAGGATCCGGTCGTCGAACAAGGGTCATGAACTCCCGGTTGCAGGTATGGTCATGGTCTCACGGCCGCACGGCCTTGGCGAGATCGGTTCAGGCGGTATAGACAGTCCGGCCGCTCACCACCGTGCGCACGGCGCGGCCCTGGACGGGGCGGTCCTCGAAGGGTGAGTTCTTCGATTTCGACTGGAACGCCTTGTTGTCGATCTGCCAGGGCGTTTCGGTGTCGATCAGGACCAGATCGGCCGGCCAGCCCGCCTCCAGGCGCCCGGCCCTGACCCCGAGGAGATCGGCCGGCTTGCAGGTCACCGTGGCAAGCGCCCCGCAGAGCGAGAGGTGGTCGTTGTGGACCAGCTCCAGGATCAGCGGCAGCACGGTCTCCAGCCCAACGATGCCGAAGGCGGCCTGATGAAACGGCTGGCGCTTGCTGTCCTGATCGTGGGGCGCATGGTCAGAGACGATGTTGTCGATCGTGCCGTCGCGCAGGCCTTCGACGACGGCCTGGCGATCATCCTCCGAGCGCAGGGGCGGCCGGACCTTGGCGAAGGTGCGGTAATCGCCCACGGCATTTTCGTTAAGCGCGACGTAGTGTGGTGCGGTGTCAGCCGTGACGTTGATGCCGCGCGCCTTGGCGCGGCGCACCAGCTCGACGCTCTCGGCGGTCGTGAGATGGGCGAGGTGCAGGCGGCCGCCGGTCATCTCGGCCAGGCGGACGTCGCGCGCGACCATGATGACCTCGCTCTCTGCCGGCATGCCGGGAAGACCGAGCCGGGTGGAGACCTCGCCCGAGTTCATCGCACCGGAGCCCGAGAGGTTCATGTCCTCGGCGTGGTGCATGATCAGGGCATCGAAGGTCGTGCCGTAGCTCAGCGCGCGGCGCAGCACGTTGGCATTCATGATCGTGTGAAGGCCGTCGGAGAAGGCGACGGCGCCGGCCTCGCTGAGAAGGCCGATTTCGGTGAGTTGCTCGCCCCGGCGTTCCTTGGTGACCGCCGCAATGGAGTGAACCTTGACCAGCGAGGTCTCCCGCGCCCGGCGTTCGATGAAATGAACCAGGGACACGTCGTCGATCGGCGGGTTCGTGCTCGACATGCAGGCGACGGTCGTGATACCGCCGACGGCCGCCGAACGGCTGCCGGTGTGGATGGTCTCCTGGTGTTCGAAGCCGGGCTCGCGCAGGTGGGCACGCATGTCGACCAGTCCCGGTGCGACGACAAGGCCCGAGGCATTGATGACCTCGATATCGTCGGCCAGGCTGTCCTGCGCGATATGGGTTCCGAGATCGGCGATCGTGTCACCGTCGGTAATCACCCCGCCGGGCTCATCGCGCCCGCTGGCAGGATCGACGATGCGACCGCCGACATAGGCAATCCGTCCGGTCTTGGTCTTCTTGACCGTGAGGTCGGCGATCCAGGCGCTCACTGGTTGTGCTCTGGATCGTCGAGGTTGCGCGCGAGCACCTCAAGGCAGGCCTGACGCACGGCAACGCCCATCTCGACCTGATCGAGAATGACGCTGCGGTTGATGTCGTCGGCCACCTCGCTGTCGATCTCGATGCCGCGATTCATCGGGCCGGGATGCATGATCAGGGCATCCGGTTTGGCGACCGCCAACTTGTCGTAGTCCAGGCCGTAGAACTGGAAGTACTCGCGCTCGCTCGGCACGAAGCTGCCCTGCATGCGCTCGGTCTGCAGCCGCAGCATCATCACGATGTCGACGTCCTTGATGCCCTCGCGCATGTCGTGGTGGACCTCGACGCCGTAGCGGTCGGCCGCCGTGGGCAGCAGCGTCGGCGGGGCGACCAGGCGCACGCGTACGCCCATCGTGTTGAAGAGCAGGATGTTCGAACGCGCCACGCGGCTGTGGGCGATGTCGCCGCAGATCGCGACCGTGAGGCCGGAGAGCCTGCCGAGCCTACGACGGATCGTCAGCGCGTCGAGCAGCGCCTGGGTCGGGTGTTCGTGGCTGCCGTCACCCGCGTTGATGACCGCAGCATTGACGGCGTTGGCGAGCAGTTTGACCGCACCGCTGTCGGGATGGCGCACGACCAGCACGTCCGGATGCATGGCGTTCAGCGTCGCCGCAGTATCGATCAGGGTCTCGCCCTTCTTGATTGCGCTGGTGGTGGGCGACATGTTGATCACGTCGGCCCCCAGGCGCATGCCCGCGAGCTCGAAGGACGTGCGGGTCCGCGTCGAGCTTTCGAAGAACATGTTGATCTGGGTGCGGCCCCGAAGCTGCTCCTGCTTCTTCTCGGCACGGCGGTTCAGCGCGACGTAGCCGTCGGCCACGTTGAGCAGATGATCGATGTTTTCGGGGGATAGCTCGCCGATGCCCAGCAGGTGCCGGTGCGGGAAATGGAAGGAGGCTGAGTCGGCGATCATGCTGAGATCGGTCCCTTAAAGGAGCGGCTCTCTTCCGTCATCCGAAAAGAGCGATCACAAGCGGCATCGTGAGGATCGCGGCGGCAGTTGTCCCCGTGATGATCCCCGCCATGAGTTCGGCGTTGCCACCCATCTGTCGCGCCAGCACATATGCTGCGGGCGAACAGGGCAGGGCGGCGAACATGACGACGGTACCGCGTGCGAAGCCGTCGACGCCCAAGAGCACGCAGAGGCCGGCCGCGATGGTCGGCATGGCGAGCAGCTTGATGAGCGAGGCGCTCATGATCTGCGCCCCGCCGATCCTCAGGCTCTGCAGGTGGAGCGCGGCACCGACCGAGATCAGGCCGAATCCCAGCGCGGCGGCGCCCAGGATGTCCAGCGTCCGGTCCAGCACCAGTGGCAGCCGGATGCCCGCGAGATTGAGGCCGAAGCCGATGACGCAGGCGAGGATCAACGGATTGGTGGCGATTGCCTTCAACACCTTCACGAGTGAGTTGGCATCGTTGACGCCGTAGCGTGCCAGGACACTGGTGCTGATGACGTTGACCGTGGGCACGTAGCAGGCGAGCAGCAGAGCGAAGAGCGCCAGGCCCTCGTCGCCATAGAGCGCATAGGCTGCGGCAAGGCCGGCGTAGCTGTTGAAACGGATCGAGCCCATCAGGAATGACGGGAAATCCTTGTCCGCCATCGAAAACCGTTTGCGGATGACGACAAGGAAGACGGAGATCGCGATCGCGGGGAGAAGCAGGGCCAGAACCGCGGGCGCGACCTCGTCGCCGGGCAGGTCCGCCGTCATCAGCCGGTGGATCAGCAGCGACGGGAACAGCACGAAATAGGTGATGCGCTCCACCATGCGCCAGAAGCTCACGTCCTGCGCCAGCCAGCGGCGCAGGAACACGCCCAGCGCGATGACGAGGAAGATCGGGGCCAGTGCCGAGAAGGTGACGATCATGGCGCTGGTTGCCGCCGGAAGGCGTCAAGCGCGTCCTGCAGGATGACCATCGCGGCGAAGGCGTCGATTCCGACGGCCTCTTCGGCCCGGGTGAGCGATCGTTCGGCCATGATGGTCCCGGCTTCCTCGGAGCTGAGACGCTCGTCCCAGAGCAGCACCGGCAGGCCGAGCCCCCGGATCAGGTTGTTGCCCATCTGACGCACCGATTGTGCCCGTGGGCCTTCGCTGTCGTTCATGTTGAGCGGGTAGCCGAGGACGAAACCAGTGGCCTCCCGCTCCTCGACGATGGCCCGGATCTCAAGAAGGTCCTGCTGCCATTTGGTGCGCCGGATCGTGGTGACCGGCGAGGCGACAAGACGTGTCCGATCGGCCGCCGCGAGACCGATTTTGCGGCTCCCCGGGTCTAGTCCGAGGAGCACGCCGGAGGGGCAAGACGCGAGGAAGGCCGCCGCGTCCCGGACAGGCTTGTCGGGGTTTGGGGGCGGTGTTAGGTTCGCCCGCTCCGGGTCAGTCTCGGTCACGAATTTCCAAGCTGTTTCAAGCAGTTGCGGCAGGGGATATTGTCATATGTCGCTCGACAAAGCCACCGTTGTGCGCATCTCACGCCTGGCGCACCTTGCCACCACAGACGAAGAGCAGGATCGGCTTGCCGGCGAGCTCTCCGGCATCCTCGACTGGGTCGAACAGCTGGATGAAGTCGACACCGACAACGTCGAACCGATGACCAGCGTCGTCGAGATGCTGCTGAAGGCTCGTGAGGACCAGATCTCCGATGGCGGCATCGCCGAGGACATCGTCAGGAACGCACCGAAATCCGATCACGGCTTCTTCGTCGTGCCGAAGGTGGTGGAATGAGCGCGCTCACCGATCTCACCATCGCGGGCGCCCGAAATCTGCTGGCCAAGGGTGATGTCTCGTCCAGGGAACTGACCGAAGCGCAGATCGGCGCGATGGAGACCCATCGCGAGCTCAACGCCTTTATCACCGAAACGCCCGAGATCGCGCTCGAGATGGCGGAAGCGTCCGACGCCCGGCGCGCGAAGGGAGAGACAGGCAGGCTCGAAGGCATTCCGGTCGCCATCAAGGATCTCTTCTGCACCAAGGATGTCCTGACCACCGCAGGGTCCCACATCCTCGACGGCTTCCATCCGTTCTACGAGTCGACGGTGACCACCAACATGTTCGCTGAAGGCGCGGTCATGCTCGGCAAGACCAATCTCGACGAGTTCGCGATGGGTTCGGCGAACCTCACGAGCCACTACGGTGGCGCGATCAACCCGTGGCGTGCGAAAGGCGACAATCGGCGGCTTGTGCCTGGCGGTTCCTCGGGCGGTTCGGCTTCAGCCGTTGCCGGCCGGCTGGCGCTGGGCGCGACCGGCACGGACACCGGCGGCTCGATCCGCCAGCCTGCCGCCTTCACCGGCATCGTCGGCGTGAAGCCGACCTACGGGCGCTGCTCGCGCTGGGGCATCGTGGCCTTCGCCTCGTCGCTCGACCAGGCCGGTCCGATGGCGCGCACGGTGCGCGATTCGGCGATCATGCTGGGTGCCATGTCCGGCCACGATCCCAAGGACTCGACCTCGGCCGATGTCGCGGTCCCGGACTTCGAGGACGGTCTCGATGCCGGCATCAAGGGCATGACGATCGGCATTCCGAAGGAGTATCGGGTCGAGGGCATGCCCGACGAGATCGAGGCGCTGTGGCAGCAGGGCATCCGCTGGCTCGAGGAGCAGGGGGCGACGACCGTCGAGATCAGCCTGCCGCACACGAAGTACGCGCTGCCGGCCTACTACGTCGTGGCTCCGGCCGAAGCCTCGTCGAACCTGGCCCGCTATGACGGCGTGAAGTACGGCCTGCGCGTCGACGGCGAAAACCTGATCGACATGTACGAGAAGACCCGTGCCGAGGGCTTTGGCGCCGAGGTGAAGCGCCGCGTCCTGATCGGCACCTACGTGCTGTCGGCGGGCTACTACGATGCCTACTACCTCAAGGCCCAGAAGGTCCGCACCCGCATCGCCGACGATTTCCGCAATGCGTGGCAGACGGTCGATGCGATCCTGACGCCTGCGACGCCATCGGCTGCGTTCAGCGCCGATGATCCGCCGACCGATCCGGTGGCGATGTACCTCAACGACGTCTTCACCGTGCCGGTGAGCATGGCCGGACTGCCCGGCATCTCAGTCCCGGCCGGGCTGACCGCCGACGGCCTGCCGCTCGGCCTGCAGGTGGTAGGCAAGGCGTTCGACGAAGCGACCGTGCTGCGTGTCGGACGGGCGCTGGAAGAGGCTGCCGCGTTCGAAGGGCGGCCGGAGGGATACTGACCATGGCAACGACGATCGAAGGGGCCACGGGCACCTGGGAGTATGTGATCGGGCTGGAGGTGCACGCCCAGATCATCTCGAACTCGAAGCTCTTCTCGGGCGCTTCGGCAGCGTTCGGCGCCGAGCCCAATGAGCATGTCTCGCCGGTCGACGCGGGCATGCCGGGCATGCTTCCCGTCATCAACATGACCTGCATCGAGCAGGCGGTGAAAACGGGGCTGGCAATCAACGGTACGATCAACACGCATTCGGTGTTCGACCGGAAGAACTACTTTTATCCCGATCTGCCGCAGGGTTATCAGATCTCGCAGTACAAGCAGCCCGTGGTTTCCGACGGCCATCTCGAGATCGAGCTTGAGGACGGCGAGACCAAGCGCATCGGTATCGAGCGCCTCCATGTCGAGCAGGACGCCGGCAAGAGCCTGCATGATCAGGATCCCTCGAGCTCCTATGTCGATCTCAACCGGTCTGGTGTCGGGCTGATGGAGATCGTCTCCCACCCGGAACTGCGCTCGCCCGAAGAGGCTGCGGCCTATGTCCGCAAGCTTCGCACGATCCTGCGCTACGCCGGGACTTGCGACGGCAACATGCAGGAAGGCTCAATGCGTGTGGATGCCAACGTCTCCGTGCGCAAGCCGGGCGACGAATTCGGCACGCGCTGCGAGATCAAGAACCTGAACTCCGTGCGCTTCCTGCAGCGCGCTGTCGAGTTCGAGGCCTTGCGTCAGATCGACATTCTGGAAGGCGGTGGCACGATCGATCAGGAAACGCGCCTGTTCGACGTCGGCCAGAACGTGACGCGCTCGATGCGTTCCAAGGAAGAGGCGCACGACTACCGCTACTTCCCTGATCCCGACCTCTTGCCGTTGCGCCTGGAGCAGGCCTGGATCGACGGCATCGCCGCGACCATGCCGGAACTGCCGGACGTCAAGCAGGCCCGTTTCATGAGTAACTACGGGCTCTCGGCCTATGACGCCGGGGTACTGGTTGCCGAGAAGGAGAACGCGGATTTCTACGAGGCCGTTGCCAAGGGCCGCGACAAGAAGCTTGCCGCCAACTGGGTGATCTCCGAGCTCTTCGGCCAGCTCAACAAGGTGGGCAAGACGGTCAAGGAAAGTCCGGTCAGCGCCGCGGCGCTGGGTGAACTGATCGATCTCATCAGCGACGACACGATTTCGGGCCGCATCGCCAAGGACGTCTTCGCCGAGATGTTCGAGACCGGCAAGGGTGCCGCCGCCATCGTCGACGAGAAGGGGCTCAAGCAGGTCACCGACACTGGCGCGATAAAGGCTGTCATCGACGAGGTCATGGCGCGCGAGTCCGAGAAGGTCGCGGAGTACCGGGGTGGCAAGGACAAGCTCTTCGGCTTTTTCGTCGGTCAGGTCATGAAAGCTTCGGGCGGTAAGGCCAACCCCAAGGCCGTCAACGAGATCCTGCGCAAGAAGCTCGACGCCTAACGTGGCCCTGTACTTCTCCGTGTCATCCTGGTCGAGCGAAGCGAAAGCCGGGATCTCTGCCAGCATGACTCGTGTGGCAAAGCGTGGCTGGGATCCCGGATCGCGCTCGTTTCACTCGCTTGTCCGGGATGACGTCCCGGGGATGGTGCTGTCGCATGGCTGAGCTGCCCGAGAACGTGCATTCCGACACGCTGCTGGCCCAGGCGCTGGGCTGGCTTGAGGAGACTTCGGGTGGCGTGGTGCCGGCGATCCAGCTGGCGACGACCTACGTTCGCGATCCGGCCATGAAGCCGTCAGAAGGCATCTGGTACAGTCGTCCCGACAACCCCTGCTACTGGCAGGTCGAGGCGCTGATGGTGCGCTTGGAGAATGCCGAAGCGGCAATGGTGACAGGGTCAGGTTCGGCTTCGATGGCGATGATTTTCGAGGCTCTTGATGCGGGCGATCACGCCCTGGTGCCCAACTACGGCTATGGCGGGCTGCACTACCTCGTGCACGACATGGTGAACCGCTGGGGCATCATCGTCGACAGCTACACGGTCGGCGATTTCGAGGAATTGGCGGCCAAGGTGCGCCCCGGCAAGACGAAGGTGGTCTGGGTGGAAACGCCCATGAACGCCGAGATGGTGGTGGTCGACGTCGCGGCGGCAGCCGAGATCGCTCATGAAGCCGGTGCGCGGCTGGTTGTCGACGGGACGTTCTGCCCGCCGCCGATCCAGCGTCCTCTCGACCACGGTGCTGACATCGTTCTCCATTCGGCGACCAAGTTTCTGAACGGTCACAGCGACGTCGTCTGCGGCACCATCGTCTGCCGCCACAAGGATGATTACTGGGAACGGCTGGAACGCATGCGGCGCCGCTCTGGCGCGGTTCTCGGGCCGTTCGAGACCTGGCTTTTTCTGCGCGGTTTGCGCACGCTCCATTTGCGCATGGACCGGTCGCAGGACAACGCGATGGCCGTTGCGACATGGCTGCAGGACCAGCCGCATGTGGCGCGGGTCTACTATCCGGGCCTTGCGGATCATCCGACCCACGACGTCGCCCGTCGCCAGATGGCAGGTTTCGGCGGCATGGTGTCGTTCGACATTCATGGCGACGAAACCGAGGCGCTGCGCATCTGGAGCAGCACCAGCATCATCAAGAACGCCACGTCGCTGGGCGGGCCCGAGACGCTGATCGAGCATCGCAAGAGCACCGATGGTTATGAGTCGCCGGCCCCTGCGAATCAGCTTCGTCTCTCGCTTGGTCTGGAAGATGCCGAGGACCTGATCGCGGATCTCGATGCCGCGCTGTCCCGTCGCGCATCGAACCGCTCCAAGGGCCGCTCGACGAAGATTGCCCAAGGCCTGGGCTGGATCAGTATTGATCACAAGGCCGTCGTGCTGCCGGTCCATCTGGCCACGACTTACGCGACCGATCCCGCCGCCTACGGCAAGCCCTACGCCTATGCGCGCGACCAGAACCCGACCTTCGAGCAGCCCGAGGCGCTGATCGCCGATCTCGAGGGCGCGGCTGAGGCTCGGCTCTTCGCCTCCGGCATGGCGGCGGCATCAGCCGTGTTCCAGGCGCTCCGGGTGGGCGATCACGTTGTGATGCAGGAAACCCTCTACTGGGCGCTCCGCGGCCTGATGAAGGGGGTCGTCGAGGGCTGGGGCATCGACGTAAACTGGTTCCCGACCGGCGATCTCGACGCTTTGCAAGAGGCCGTTCGACCCGGGGTCACGAAGATCGTCTGGCTGGAGACACCCGCCAATCCGACCATGACGGTGACCGACATCGCGTCCGCCACAGCGATCGCCCAAGAGGCCGCGGCCGTGAGTGTGGTCGACAACACCTTTGCCACGCCGCTCCTGACGCGCCCGCTGGAGCTCGGTGCCGACATCGTCATGCATTCGGCAACCAAGTATCTCAACGGCCACAGTGACGCCGTCGCGGGTGTCCTTGCGGCGCGCCAGACGTCACCGTTCTGGGAGCGCGTCGGTCATATCCGGCACATGACGGGTGCCATACTCGGTCCGTTCGAAGCTTGGCTTCTGATGCGTGGCCTGCGCACCCTGGAACTGCGCGTGGCGCGCGCATGTCACAACGCTGCCGCAATCGCACGTCATCTCGACGGTCACCCCGCCGTCGATCAGGTGCTCTATCCGGGCCTTCCGGGGTTTGCCGGTCACAACATTGCCGGTGCGCAGATGACCGACGGCTTCGGCGGGATGCTCTCGATCCGCATACGCGGCGGGGAGGAAGCTGCGCGCCGGGTGTGGAGCCACTTCCGCATCTTCAAGATCGCGACCTCGCTGGGCGGTGTCGAGAGCCTTGTCGAACACCGCGCCACAGTGGAGGGGCCGCAGAGTCCCGTCCCCACCGACCTGCTACGGCTCTCCGTGGGCGTCGAGGACGCGGACGATCTGATTGCCGACCTCGACCAGGCATTGCAGGCGGCCTGATTTCGGGGCCTGATGGCCTATGCCCTTTCTTCCGATCAAGGACGACAATCCCCTTCGCCTGATCCGCTTCCAGGCGGTCACGGTGACGTTGATCGTGCTGTGTGCGCTGGTCTTCCTCTGGCAACAGAGCCTGAGCCAGCAGGCGTTATGGGAGGCCTGGGTCGGCTACGGCCTCATTCCCGCAGTCCTGACCGACGAAGCGATCATCCCGCCGGAACTGGTGCGCATTCCGGCCTGGCTTTCTCTTGTGACCTCGATGTTCCTGCACAGCGGGTACTTTCACCTCGGTGGCAACATGCTGTTCCTCTGGGTCTTCGGCGACAACATCGAGGACGCCACGGGGCATGCCAAGTTCCTCGTCTTCTTTCTGACCTGTGGCGTGATCGCCGGCTTGTGCGAGATCCTGTCGGGACCCGAATCGACGGTGCCTATCGTCGGTGCCAGTGGTGCCATTGCCGGCGTGCTTGGCGCCTATCTGATGCTCCATCCGCGCCGCCGGATGCTTGTGCTGATTGTGCGTGCGATACCCATCTATCTTCATGTCGGGATCGTTCTCGTGGGGTGGATCATCTTCCAAGTCGGCGCAGGTGTCTGGTTCGCGGGTGAAGGAGGCAGCGACATCGCATGGTGGGCGCATGTAGGTGGTTTCGTCGCGGGTGCGGCGCTGATCCCGCTGTTCAAGCGTCCCGACGTACCGCTGTTCGACCAGACCAGCGTCGTGATCCATGACTTTAGAAAAAAAACATAACACTATGATAGAATTATATTCGGGTTGGTTTTCAAGGTGCCCGCCAGTATCTGCGCGGTCATGTGCAGGGGTAGAGTCGAGCACATCCTGATACGTGGGCGGGGTATGGTGGGCCGCTTTGGTCATGGGTGTTCCGTTCTGTTTTCTCGGTCGTGCCGGTCGCCTTTTCGCACTGGCCTAGTCATCCCCAGTGCAGCCATTCAGCAGCGACAGGCTTTTGCTGCATACAGGTCGAACACGTTGGTTGCGAGTTGTAAATCTGGCATGATCACCGGTCCTTAATGAAGACGCTGCACTCCTTGGAGTGAGACATGAGGTTGTCGATCCCTGCTGTGATGTTCCATCTACAGTTGACTCTTGCGCCGCTGTCGACGGTTTGGATTGTCACGATGCGATCACGAAAATGGCGATCGCGTCCGGAGCGGTGATGGATCTCGGGCATAACCGTGATGTCGGCAGATCGCAGCGCGGGGCGCACCTCCTCCATTAGCCTGCGTTCTTGAAATACCTTTTTTGGCACTAAGGACTCTTGTTTTGTGGATTAAAGAAGTGCTAGCGTCAGTTTCCTGATGAATTTGCAAGCACTTCCAGAACGTAACAGAATTTCTCTTCCTTTTTATCTATTCATTACCTTTGGACAGAGAGTAGTGCATCTAAATTTAAGCTATTCGCGCGACCAAGCGTCAAAGTTTTGCGTTTTCCAATGAGAAATATTCATTCACTGATACTTTTGCCGATTGCATGTGAGTGCTAGTCTGAGGAAGATTGCAATTTGCAGGTTGTTGCGATGGGTGTTTCCGACCTTTCTCTGCTCCGCGAAACCGAAGAGCTTCGCGCTCAAATCCGGGCGGGTCAGATTACGGGCCCGACTGCGGGAATGGCCGCGGGTCGAATGCAGGCTAATCTGGTTGTGCTGCCCGAGGATTTTGCCGATGCGTTCCACGACTTCTGCCTGTCCAATCCGCAACCATGCCCTCTGCTTGCGATTACGGAACTGGGGCAAAGCACTGTTCCCGCTCTTGGCGCAACGATCGATCTGCGCTCGGACCTGCCAAGATACAGAGTTTGGCGGGACGGCGCCATTGTCGATGAGCCAAGCGATGTGACATCGATTTGGCGAGAGAACCTAGTTGCCTTTGTTTTGGGGTGTTCCTTCGGGTTCGAAACAGCCATGATGGAGGCGGGTATCAAGTTGCACCATGTGACTGCCGGCAGAAATGTTCCGATGTATGACACGAAAATACCTCTGCAATCGACCGGGCCGTTTGGGGGCACAATGGTTGTTTCCATGCGCCAGATTCCCACAGACCGGGTCGAGGACGCCATCAGGATTTCCGGCCAGTTTCCGCAATGCCATGGCAAGCCTGTTCATGTTGGGGAACCTTCTGACATTGGGGTCGCGTCGATTGAACACCCCGACTATGGTGATCCTCCCGTGGGTGACGGTGTACCGATGTTCTGGGCATGCGGGGTGACGCCACAAACTGCCCTCCGTCGGGCCAGACCCCCGTTTGCCATCACTCATGATCCCGGGAGGATGTTGATCTGCGACATTCCTGCGACTTGGGACCAAGTGCTGAACCCGGCGACATGATGAAGCGAATCACGCTGGAGACTTTCATAGCCTTGGCGCATCTGCGTCATTTCGGCAAGGTAGCCCGGCAGTTGAATACCACGCAATCTACGGTCTCTGCGCGAATTGCGTCCTTGGAACAGGAGTTGGGTGCCGCTTTGTTCACGCGTGCGCCGAATTCGGTTTCCCTGACGCCCAAAGGTCGTACGTTATTGGAACACGCGGTGGAAATCGTGGCTGGCATGGACAGAATGTCGATGGCGGCCGGCAAGGACCCCAAACAGGAAAGAACCCTGCGTCTGGGCGTGTCGGAAATACTCGCCTCAACAATCCTGCCGTCGTTCTTTGCATCGTTTTCCAAAAAGTTCCCGGCCTCCAGTCTGGAGATTATCGTCAACAACACGACCTACCAGAGAGATCAGTTAATCGACCGCGGGTTGGACCTTGCATTGTTAATGGGGCCCGTTTCCAATGCACGGGTCGCAAATATTCCGCTGATGGACTTTACGATGATCTGGGTGGCGGCTACGGATCATCCTCTGGCATCCGTGCCAGAGATCACCTTGGACGACCTGACCGAAAACCCGATTCTGAGTTATCCCACCAGTTCACGACCCTGTATCGAATTGACCAACGCATTGCGAAAGGCGGGCGTCCATACGCCGCGGCTGTTTTCATCCAACGTGATGGGCGCGAGCGTTGAGATCACTTGCAAAGGGTTCGCAATTTGCACACTGCCGGGCGTTTATGCCGAACCGTTCATTACAGATGGATCCCTGGTCGAACTGGCGGTTCCGATCCAACTGAACCCGATCTCGTTCACGGCGTCGTATCTTGCAGAACCGGGAAACGAACTGGCACGGGAAGCGGCGCAGATAGCGGTGGATACAGCCCGACAGTGGGAAGAGTCCGATCGAAAAAGTCGATAGCAATAAACACAAAACGACAATTGGCTGTGATCGATCAGGTATCGTAGTCTCACATTGGTTGTCGAAAAATGGGGAGACTCTGATGAAGCTGCCGATTCTGTCCACCTGCTTGCTGGCTATTGCTGCATTGCCCGCAATCGCAGAGGACCTGCAGGAAACCAAACTGAACGTCGTAGGGTCATGGGGCATGGTGTCGATGTACACCGACTTTACCCAGCCATTTTTTACGTCCACCCTGCCAGAAGTGTCGGGCGGCGCAATCACCGCTGAAATCCGACCATTCAACGAGCTGGGTATGGATGGGTCCGAGATCATCCGTCTGGTCGAGCAAGGTACGCTGCAATTTGCCGAAACGCCGATGGGCTATCTGATCGGCGACAATGCTCTGAACGGCGGTAACGATCTGCCGGGACTTGCACCTGATATCGAAACGGCCCGCCTTATCTCCGATGCGTGGCAGCCGGTCATGGCCAAGGAGTATCGCGACAGGTACAATATCGAACTGCTGGCTGTGTATCCCTATTCCGCGCAGGTCGTCTATTGCCGCGATGAGATGAACGGGCTCTCGGACCTGTCCGAGCGCAAGATCCGCGCCTCGGGATCGGCCATCGGTGACTTTGTCGAAGCACTCGGTGGAACTCCGGTCTCGATGAGTTTTGGTGAGGTCGTTCAGGGGTTGCAGACCGGTGTAATCGATTGCGCCATTACCGGTTCAATGTCGGGCTTCAATGCGCGCTGGAACGAGGTAGCCACACATATCTATGAGTTGCCTATTGCGTGGTCGCCGGTCGTGCTGGTTGTAAATGGCGAGCTGTGGGACGGGTTGGACGTAAAGGTCCGCGATTTCCTTTCCGAGCAATTCGTGACATTCCAGGATTCCGTTTGGGAAGGCGCCGGTCTGGAAACGGCCGAAGGTTTTGCCTGTAACGCTGGTGAGCTCTCCTGCACCCGTGAAAATCCAGGCTCAATGAAGCGTGTCCCTGTCTCCGAAGCCGATATCGCATTGCGCGACAAGATCCTGCGCGATGTGGTTTTGGCCAACTGGGGCAAACAATGCGGCGCGGATTGTGTCAAAACATGGAATGAAACGGTCGGTTTGGCGACAGGTACGGCCATCGAATGACCTTCGGCTTCGGGAACCATGCTGCGCGAGCAATTTGCTTTCCGATCCTTTTGAGGCGCTAGAGTTCCAAGATGTATGTGTTTGCTGAACGACTGGCCACATGGATGGCACGGGCCTGTGGCTTTACACTATTGATTTCGGTCGTGATGATTTCGGCCGAGGTTCTTTGCCGCCGTCTGCTGGGCGTTAGCCTCGTTGGCGCGGATGAACTTTCCGGTTACGTTCTGGCCATTATCGTAACTTGGGGATGCTCACTGGCTATCATCCGTCGCGCACATGTGAGGATTGATATTCTGCATGCGCAACTGCCGCGAATGGGACAGGCTGCCCTGGATCTTCTTGCGCTGCTGGCGATGGCGGCATTTGCCTTCTTCCTGGCCTGGTTCGCGACCGGTTTGTTCGAAAATTCGTGGCGCACGGGCGCCGTTTCCAATAGTCAGATGCAAATCCCACGCTGGATTCCGCATGGGCTGTGGGCGGCCGGGTTCTGGGTATTCGGGGTGGTGACGGTGCTCCTTATCCTCGAATACCTGCTGGCACTGAGTAACCGCGATTGGGATCGCGCAAGACTGGTCGCTGGTGTGCGGGGGGCCAAGGAAGAGGCGCAGACCGAAACACGCGAAGCAAAAGAAAGACTGTAACTTGCTTCTGACGGCTTTGATCCTGCTGGTCGTTCTGATCGCCGCAAGCCTGCACATCGCAGCCGCTCTGGGCGTGATGGGTATCATTCTTGACCGCACGTTTGGCTTTCTTCCCCTCTACAAGGCGGCGGGAGAAGTTGCATGGACGGCCTCTTCTGGATTTTTGCTGATGGCGATCCCGCTCTTTGTGTTGTTGGGAGAGATCATGCTGCGATCAGGTGTGGCAGATGCGATGTATGATGCGCTGGCCAAATGGCTGGGCTGGCTGCCCGGTGGTGTGATGCACGCCAACATCGGGGCCTGCGCCCTGTTTTCGGCAACCTCTGGATCGTCTGTTGCAACTGCCGCAACAATTGGGACTGTCGCCGTGCCGCAGATCGACCGGCATGGGTATGGCCCACGGCTATTTCTGGGTACGCTTGCAGCGGGCGGAACGTTGGGAATTCTGATCCCGCCATCCGTGAACCTGATCATCTACGGTATTCTGACCAACACATCGGTGCCTCAGTTGTATTTGGCGGGCATTGCCCCCGGCCTGATCCTTGCTGCGCTGTTCATGCTGGTGATCATTTTTATCGCCGTTTTAAGTCCGGACACGGCAGGCCACCGCGCGCAATACACGCTGGCCGAGCGTTTCCACGGCACATTGGGCGTTATTCCTCCGATACTGGTTTTCATCGTTGTGATCGGTTCGATCTACGCGGGATTTGCAACCCCGACCGAAGCCGCCGCATTGGGCGTAGTTGCCGCGTTGATCATTGCGGTCGGGCGGCGCAGGCTGAACTGGAAGATGCTGAACGAGGCGCTGGAAGGCACAGTTGTTACGACCGCGATGATCATCCTGATAATCATTGCCGCCTACATTCTGAACATGATCCTGTCGGGCATCGGCCTGACGGCGCGGTTGAATGAATACGTCACTGGCCTTGGTCTGACGTCGATGCAGATGTTGTTGGTCGTAGTGGTTTTCTATCTGATCCTGGGCTGTTTCATGGAAACGCTCTCGATGATGATCACGACCATCCCGATTATCGCGCCCTTGATGTTCAGCTTGGGATTCGACCCCGTTTGGTACGGTATCGTCATGATGATCCTGATCGAAACTGCGTTGATCACGGCTCCGATCGGGCTGAACCTATATGTGGTGCAGGGTGTCCGTGGGCGCGGGCCGATGACCGACGTGATGATCGGAGCATTGCCCTTTGTCGGCGCAATGTCGGCGATGATCGCGTTGTTGGCGGCCGCGCCGGAGCTGGCAACCTGGCTGCCCACTGTGTTGATGCGGTGAACAGGGAATGATGAAGCAATGACGGTAATCGCCTTTATCGGACTTGGAACAATGGGACGGCCGATGGCAGAGACTTTGCGCCGCGCCGGGCACGACGTCATAGGAATGGATATCGATCCTGAAACGCGGGCGGCTATCGAAGGTGCGGTCGCTCCGTCCGTCGATGCCGTGGCAGGCGCGGAAGTTGTTGTGACCATGTTGCCCGAGGGACATCACGTGTCCGATGTCCATGAAGATGTGATTCGACCAGGCGTCCGACCGGGTACGCTGATCATTGACTGCTCGACCATAGATGTTGTGACCGCACGGGGTCTTGCTGAATTCGCTGACACGCTTGGCTTGGCAATGCTGGATGCCCCGGTTTCCGGAGGTCCTGCCGGTGCCGAAACCGGTAGTCTCAGCTTTATGGTCGGAGGGTCCCTAGAGGCGCTCGAACAGGCGCGCCCGCTCCTGCAGGTGATGGGTTCCCAGATTACGCATTTCGGCACGGTGGTGGGTGCAGGGCAGGCCGCCAAGACGTCTCACAATATGATTTGTGGCATCACCGCTATGGCCGTCATGGAGGGCTTTGCCCTTGCTGACGCCCTCGGGCTGGACTTGGGTAAATTCTATACCTTGTGTGTCGGTGCCGCTGCGCAAAGCTGGACGTTGGAAAATCGCTGCCCGATCCCCGGAATTGTGGCTGACGCCCCAGCGTCAAACGACTTTGCTCCCGGTTTTGCTGTGAGCCTCATGGCCAAAGACTTGCGCCTTGCACAATCAGCCGCCGCTGCTTGTGGTCAAGCCACCCCATTTGGCGCCGAGGCCGCTCACGCGTTCACCGAGTTCTCAGAAATAGCAGGTGACCGTGATTTTTCGGCATTCTACGAAACGCTTCGGCACCTGCCCGATGCCAAATTGAGTTAATGGCATCAATTGGTTCTGTGCTTATCGTGCGATTGTGTTTGAAAGTTAAAACTGTGGTCGTCGTCTGGAGAACAGCTGGATTTTACCTCTTTGATATAGGCGCTTAGTCTATTGACTGTGTGTTCCGTAAGGTTTACATATCGGTTGGTGAATTTGAAGTCAGTGAAGATCTAAATCAGACCATATACTCATCAGACTGAAGGGGTCTTGTTTGCAAGCGACCTCGTTGGGGGGAGGCTCGACATCACGGTCGTCGGCAAGATGCTTGGTGGCATTGCACTTTCGGCGGCTGCGGTGATTGCAGCAGGATCGCTCGACAGTGCGCCCGGGCTCGACTTCGTCTTACTTCGTCTACTTCATCCACGAGAAGAACCCGCCGCTGGCCCGCTCGGATCTCCTCACGCTTGAGATCATCGAGCGCGACAATCTCGTCTAACGTTCGGCAGGGCTCGGGTGTGTTGCCTGGACTGTCTTGAGCGCCTGCGGCAGCGTTCGTCGGGGTGCACATCACGGCATGTCGTGGTGTAGGCCTGAACCGGGGCTTGGAACGCGGCCTGATCGTCAATGTCGGCACCAGAGGTGATTCCGTCAAACCGGGCTTCCCGCTCAACGTCGCGGACGAGGATGTTGGCGCTGCGTTCGCGATGTTTACCGACGTGCTCAAAGGTCCGTACTGAACTCTGCACGGATTCATTCTCCTGCGTTGACGCGCCGGAGCTATGCACCTAGAACCGGCGGCGGAGAGGTGGCCGAGTGGTCGAAGGCGCTCCCCTGCTAAGGGAGTATGGGTCAAAAGCCCATCGAGGGTTCGAATCCCTTCCTCTCCGCCACAACTCACTCGTGGGCTTTTCGAAACAATTGGTCCGGGACCTTCGGTCGTTGTCGCTGCATCTCTGTCGCCATGGTGCCCGGGCACCATGGCGACAGAGTAGTGCTGACACCGCAACTGAGCGTGGCTACGTCCTGCGCGCAGTTCTATAGTCCACGCTCAGATCTGATCGAACTGCAACGGTCACCTCCATACTGGGCGAACACCACGAAGCCGAAGAGCAGATTGCCTTCGCCGACATCGTCTTGCTGAACAAGACCGACCTCGTGAAGACGGACGGTCTCGTTCGCTTCTTTCGCCCGGATGAGCCGCCAGCGATTGTGAAGGCGCATCGCGGCACGGTATTGTGTCTGGCCGCCGAGTCCGACTCAAACGCCGTGCTCATTGGGGGCGATGACGGCCGCTTCCTGAGAGTGTCGCCAGACGGCTCTTCCGAAGAGATTGCAAGCTTCGGTACGCGCTGGGTTGATTGCGTTGCGAGTGCCGTCGGCAGTAGTTCGTCGCAGCGGCAAGCATGCCGCTCGCGCGGGACAGATCGGACGAGTAGCGATCAAAGCAACCACGCCTCAGCTCGCCCTCGTAGAGATTGGTCGCGGCGAACAGAAGCCAGTGGTTCACCTGTGCACGCTCCGAAGAGCCAGGCCCGCGTCCGAATGCGCGTCGGCCAGATGCAGCAGGATCGCGGCACTCTTGGCCATGATGGACCCGTCGGGCAACAAGTCGGAGCGATGTCGATCGTGCCGACCTTGCGGCTGACGCTCGTCGGCTCAATGCCCGGGCCTGCGGAGATGATCGGCACGTGCGTGTCGTAGCGCCATGGTGAGCCATGCATCACCGTGATCGGGCCTTCGTCCATCAGGAAGGAATAGGGCGATTGGACGACGTGGATGTCGCCCGAACGGGCAGGGTGGTAGCTGTTGCGGATCGGCGCCTCAAGGAAGTTGCTCTCCTGCTTGGGCAGGGGTACCGTCGGCATCGCCATTGAGATGCTCGGACGTATCATGAGCGAGTGAGCGATGTGCTGATCGATTGCGCGGCGGTCGGCACCGGCAGTATTGATCATGTCGTCGTCGAGGTAGATGTGTGGCCGGAAGAGGCCTTGATGACCTCATCCAAACCGAGTTCTTGGCTG
Source organism: Rhodospirillales bacterium (assembly GCA_014323865.1). NCBI lineage: Bacteria > Pseudomonadati > Pseudomonadota > Alphaproteobacteria > Rhodospirillales > Rhodospirillales bacterium. Next base: position 39,111 of record JACONG010000018.1, read on the forward strand.
ATTTTGGCTTTGAGCAATGACATCAGCTCGCCATTCGTGTTGCGCACCGCATCGAAACCTTGTTCGGCCATGACCTCTGCGGTGTGCGATCGGCGACGATTTCGCCGCACGGGAAGGTGGCACCGGGTTCCGGCGTGTTCTGCACCGCCCACCTTCGCGGGCTGGACGCCGCAGTAGCGGTGACGAACGTCCCGCGCGGTATCCGCACGATCAATCCAGACTGCGGAGCTTGTCATAGCTGCACCGTCACAGGTGCGAAACGGGCGGTGCATGTGCGGCGCAATGCGTTTTGAGACGACTATCGGTCCCGACCTCGTGCTCAATTGCCACTACCACAGTTGCCGTGCCCACACGGCCCTCATGGTGACGTTTGCTGTCCTCAAGGCCAAGCAGGTGCTGTTCGAAGGTATCGAACGCAAGATCTTTAGAATCGTCACTCGGCGTCGGGTGCGGCTTCTGCCCCGAATGCGGATCGTCGCTTACATGGGGCTCGACTTCGGCAACAAAGGACAGATCTGCGCCGCCCATGTCAGCACCTTCGACGATCCCGAGACACTCCGGCTGGCCACACGTTCTATCCGGAGCGCATTCCCTGGTTCGAGGTTGTTGACGACCTGGCACGCTATGAAAGCTTCGCCGCCGGCGGCAAGGTCATCCGTCATGGATCGGCCGTTGACGACCCGTCAGGCAGCTGAAGCCGGCTTGCTCTGTTGCCAGTCGTCGAGCGCCGAGCGCGCCTTGCCATAGTCGATCTCGCCCCCATCGCCAACCTTCGAGGTCAGCTCCACGACATAGCCGTTGGGATCGCGGAAGTAGATCGAGTGGATGAAGCCGTGGTCGGAGATGCCGCGGGTTTCGATCCCGGCGGCCTTGCCCTTCTCGAACATGGAATGCAGCGTCGCCATGTCGACCTCGAGCGCGATGTGGAGATCGAAGTCGTTCTGGTCCTTGAAGTCGAAGGCATCCTTCGGTGCTTCGAAGAAGGCGAGGAACGAGCCGTCACCCATCTCGTAGAAGCTATGCAGGACACCGGCGTTCTCACGCCCGGTGATCGTCGTCTTGATCTCGAAGGCGTTGGCCAGCTTGAGGCCGAGGAAGTCTTCGTAGAACGCGCGTGTCTCTTCGGAGTCGCAGCAGCGGTAGGCGGCGTGGTGAAGGCCGCGGATAGCGATGTCGGCCATGGTCTCTCCTGAAAGGCTGTGACGATGATATCGGGACGGGCAGCAAAACATCCAGTCCGATCCGATGCTTGAGTTCTCTGCACGCCTCGCCATGATGGCTTGAATTCTGTTCAGGTCTGATGATGCGACCGCGCCTTGACATCCACCATCTCCAGATGATTGCTGCCATTCGGCGCACAGGCAGTGCGGCCGATGCCGCACTTGATCTCGGCGTGACCGCTTCGGCCCTGAGCCACCGGATTCGCGAGGCCGAACGGCGCCTCGACATCACACTCTTCACCCGGATGGGTCGCTCTCTTCGCCTGACACCGGCCGGTGAACTTCTGGCCGAGGCGGGTGAACGGCTGCTCCAGGAGATGGAGGAGATCGAGCATCACGCCGTGTCGCTGGCCGAGGGCGTGCGCTTCGTCGTCCGCTTCGCGATCGGCACCTACACCAGCTTCCACTGGCTGCCGGAATTCCTGGCCTGGTTCGGCAAGCGTCACCCCGACTATCAGGTCGATATCGTCGCCAACGCGGCACGCGAGCCGATCGTCGCCCTGCAGGAGCGCACGATCGACGTCGCCATGATGTCGAAGATCCCGTTTCCGTCGGGCCTCAAGTCCGTCCCGCTGTTCGAGGATGAACTCCTGGCCGTCATGGCGCCCGACCATCCCCTGGCGGATCGTGTCTGGGTCGAACCGGGGGATCTGATCGACGACGAGATCCTGACCTACAGCTTCCACACGCTGCCCGATCACGAGATGGATCGCTTCTGGCGGCCGGCCGACGTCGAACCGCGCCGGTTCCGGCGCGTTGAACTGGTCGATGCGATTGTCGAGATGGTCAAGGCGCGGCTCGGCGTCAGTACGCTGGCCTGCTGGGCGGTGGAGCCGCACATCGAAGCCGGGTCTCTCGCGGCGGCGCGACTGACACCCGACGGTCTCTCGGTCACCTGGGTCGCCCTGGTGCGGGACGGAGAGGGCGATCAGTCGCCGCCCGAGGTCTTCGCGCGCGAACTTGCGATCTGGTGGTCGCTCGGAATCGGGTCCTAGGATCGGTTGTAGTCGTCGTCCAGACGGATAATGTCACCTTCGCTCAGATAGTCGCCGCACTGCACCTCGATCATCATCAACGGCTCGTCTTCTCGGTTCTCAAGGCGGTGAACCGAGCCGATCGGTATGTAGGTCGACTGGTTGGCGGCGAGGTCGAACGTGTTGTCGTCGATCGTGATGTGGGCGCGGCCGCTGACGATGATCCAGTGCTCCGACCGGTGTGCGTGCTTCTGCAGCGAGAGACGCTCGCCCGGCTTCACCATGATGCGCTTGACCTGGAAACCCGGCGAGGCGTCGATTCCTTCATGGTAGCCCCACGGACGATAGACCCGGGCGTGGGTGTCGTGTTCGGCCCGGCCGGCCGCGGCAATCCCCTCGACCAGGGTCTTGATCTCCTGGGAGCGTGAACGCGGTGCGACCAACACGGTGTCCTTGGTCGCAACGACGATCTGTTCCTCGAGCCCCAGGGTAGCGACCAGCGGCCCGTCGCTCCGGATGTAGCTGCCACGGCTGTCATGGACCACAACGTCGCCTTTGATGGCGTTGTCGTCGGCATCGTGTTCGGCCTGGTTCCAGAGCTCTTGCCACGACCCGACATCGCTCCACGTTGTTCCGAGGCGTGATGTTGCGGCACGCGTCGTCTTTTCCATCAGGCCATAGTCGATCGAAATCGATGGCGCGGCGCCGAAGGCATCGCGATCAAGGCGCAGGAAATCGAGGTCGCGGCGGCCTCTGGCGACCGCCTCGCGAACGGGGCCGGCGATCCCCTGTGTCGTCCGGTCGAGTTCGTCCAGCAGGAAGCCGGCCCGAAAGAGAAAGAGGCTGGGATTCCAGAGAAAACTCCCGTGATCGACATAGGCCCTGGCGCGCTCGGCATCGGGCTTCTCGTGGAACCGCGCGATGCGCTTGATGCCGGGACCGAGTTCGTCGGTGCTCTCTTCGATGTAGCCGTAGCCGGTCTCGGGGCGCGATGGCTCGACGCCGAAGGTGACGATCCAGTCGTCGCGAGCGACATCGGCGGCCGCGGCGATCGACGCACGATATGCCTTGGCATCGCCGATATGGCCATCCGACGGGACGGCGATGACAAGATTTTTGTCGCCGGCGAGTGCGGCCGCGGCAGCAATGGCGGGTGCCGTGTTGCGCGCCTCCGGCTCCAGCATGATGGCGGATGCGGTGATGCCGACCTCGCGAAGCTGCTCGGCTATCGCGAAGCGATGGTCTTCGTTGCAGACGATAATGGGAGGTGCGAAGCGGTCATCGCCCGCGAAACGCAGAGCGGTCTCCTGCAACAGCGAGCGTTCGCCGATCAGCGGCAGCAGCTGCTTCGGATAGGCCCGGCGCGACAGGGGCCAGAGCCGTGTGCCGGCACCGCCGGACAGGATCACCGGGATGATGGGACTGTGCTGGGTCATGGCGATGCCGGTTCGCGCCATTCTCGGGGCGCGGACTTTACAAAGGTTCCTCCGCCATAGCAAAAGGCCTGACAGGAAGTCTTTCGAGCCTTGTCTGGACGCTTAACTCAGCCCGATCACGTGCTGCTGCTTGTTCTGGTCGGTGGCTGGGTCATGGCGTTGTACCGGGAAACTCGGCAATGGGGTTCGTGGCTCGGCGGCAACGGACTCGACGGCTTCACCGAGGCCAATGTCGTCCGCCTGGTGTTCGAATCCGTGGGCTTCGATCCGTCCGCCGTGATCTTCGAGGATCAGGCGGGCAATACATTCGACAATGCGGTTCTGACCAACACCCAGCTTGCGCCCCAACCGGGCGAGGTCTGGCTGCTGATCACATCGGCCTGGCATATGCCGCGCAGCGTCGGAACCTTTCGCAAGACGGGCTGGGATGTTGTGCCTCATCACGTCGACGACCGCTCGACCGACGGTGGTTTCGGCTCGCCCGGGCCTCGACGGCAACCTGCGTGGCCTGACCCCTATACTCTAATACTCTGCACGAGTATTTCGGGCTCATCCGCTTATCGGCTGATGGATCGTTCCGACAGTCTCTGGCCGGGCTCCGGGGACTGACTCAGTTGTAGCCGTGGTGGTTGCGGAACCACTCGACGAACCGCGGCAGGCCTTCATCGATCGAGGTTTTGGGTTCGAAGCCGAGATCGCGCTGCGATGCCTCAATGTCGGCGCAGGTCTCCTTGACGTCGCCGGGCTGCATCGGCGCGAGCTCCTTGATCGCCTCGCGGCCGGTCGCAGCCTCCAGGAGTGAAATGAACCGCACCAGGGGTTCGCTCTTGTGATTGCCGAGGTTGTAGACCACGTGTGGCGGTGTGCCCCGGGCCGTGCGATCGAGCGCGGCGATCACGCCCGCGACAATGTCGTCGATGAAGGTGAAATCGCGCCGCATGTCGCCGTTGTTGAAGATGCGGATCGGTTTCCCCTCGAAGATGGCCTTGGTGAAGATGTAGGCCGACATGTCGGGTCGTCCCCAGGGACCGTAGACCGTGAAGAAGCGCAGCCCGGTCGACGGGATGGCGTAGAGGTGGCTGTAGCAGTAGCCCATCAGTTCGCCTGCGCGCTTGGTCGCGGCATAAAGCGAGACGGGCCGGTCGACCCGGTCGTCGACGGAGAAGGGAATCGTGTCGTTGCCGCCGTAAACCGACGATGAGCTCGCATAGACCAGGTGTTTGAAGCCGGGCAGGGCACGGGCGAGCTCCAGGATGTTGAGCTGACCTTCGATGTTGGACGCCGTGTAGGTGTGCGGATCGGCCAACGAATGCCGTACACCGGCCTGTGCCGCGAGATGGATGATTCGGTCAATGCCGGACTCGGACTGGGTCAGTCCGACCACCGCGTCCTTGTCCTCAAGGTTGGCGCGCAGGAAACGGAAGCCGTCGCGCAGTTCGAGTCGGCGCAGCCGCTCCTCTTTCAGTTTCACGTCGTAGTAGTCATTGACGTTGTCGAAACCCAGCACGTCCTCGCCGCGGTCGAGCAGCGCATGGGAGACGTGGGAGCCGATGAACCCGGCCACACCGGTGACAAGAACTGTCATGAATTGAATCAGTCCGTTGAGATTGTGGCCATCTAGAGATGACGGTCGGCGAAGGCAAGTTCGGTTGCGCTGCGCTGGTAGACGCCGCCACGGCCGTTGAGCACCAGCGAGAAGCCGAGCTGGTGAAGCACGAGGCGTGTGCGCGCGACTGAACGCGCCACCGCAGCATGTTCCAGCGCAAACAAGGCCGCGGGGTCATAGGGTGGTTCGACGATCTCAAAGGTCGGTCCCGTGGTGGCTTCGATCCGCTCGGGGTGACACAAAACGTTTGAGCAGTGGCCGTGGCTGCACTCGACGCAGATCCGCTCCAGCTCGGTCTTGTCGATCAGGAAATCGAGGATCGCCGGAATGTCGATCCGGCCGGTGCCGTTGGGCACGCCCGCGATCATCGGGCCATCTTCGTTATCGCGCACCATGGCATGGTCCTTGAGATGGGCCGATCGGACATGGGCGCTATGGCGCGGGCCACTTCCATCGGCTCCTCGGCAAGATTCATCGAGTTGCCGAAGTCGTAGAGCGCGCCCACGGAGGCATGACCGACCGCATCGAGAATCCCGGCAACCTCTGCACCGATGAAGTTCTCATGGTTTTCGAACAGCAGCATCAGACCTTACTCGGCGATGCGCGGGTTCGGTTCCGCCGGGGCAGCGGTAGTTGAACCCGTTCAGACTGATGTGCACCCCTGCCATGCCGAAATCGGTGGCGAGCGCCAGGAAGGCGTGCGCGTCAAAGCCCGGCTTGTGCAGAAAGTACTGCTCATAGCTGAACGTGCGGAGCGCCAGCCGGACGGTATGATCATCGGTCACGAGGCTCTCGCGAGCAGCTCGGCGTAGAGCGCGACATCGACATTGCCGCCGGAGATCACGGCGACGACCGTGCGCTGACGTACCTCGAGCTTGCCGCTCAGCACGCTTGCAAGCGCTACGGCACCGCCGGGCTCGGCAACCAGCTTGAAAAACCGGTTGGCCGCGGCCATGGCATCGATCACGTCGTTCTCGGACACCACGAGGCCCGATGTCACATGGGTCTTGTTGATCGCGAAGGTCTGCTCACCGGGGGTCGGCGCGAGAAGGGCATCGCACAGCGAGGGTGGCGAATCGACGATGCGCACGCGCTCTCCGCCCTCAAGCGAGCGCGCCGTGTCGTCCCAGCCCTCCGGTTCGACCGTGTGGACATCGCAGATCGGGAACTCTGCCTTCAGCACAATGGCGCATCCCGCGCTCAGTCCGCCGCCACCGCAACAGACGGTGACGGCGTCTGGCACGATGCCCATTTCGTCGCACTGCTGGGCGATCTCGAGGCCGGTCGTGCCCTGGCCGGCGATGATGTCATTGTCGTCGTAGGGTTTCACGAGGTAGAGACCGCGCTCCTCGGCGATCTCCGCGGCGATCACCTCCCGATCCGCGTCGTGACGGGGATAGGTGACGATCTCGGCACCCCATGCCCGCGTGTTCTCGATCTTGATGGCCGGTGCATCCTCGGGCATTACGATCACCGCCGGTGCCCCCGACATGTGCGCAGCGGCGGCGACACCCTGGGCGTGGTTCCCGGAAGAGAAGGCGATCACGCCTCTCGTGCGGCGCTCCTCGTCCATCTGGCTGATCTTGTTGAAGGCGCCGCGGAACTTGAACGAACCTGTCACCTGCAGGCATTCGGGCTTCACGAGCAAGCGTCCGCCAAGGGTCTCGTTCAACAGTGGCGACTCGAGCAGCGGCGTCCGGAGCGCGCGACTGGCGATCCGGCGGGCCGCGGCCCCGATGTCAGCAATCGTGGGATACGGGGCGGTCATGGAGGTTCCTGATCAATCGGAGCGCAGAACCTATCGCGACTCGCCTGAACTTGCGAGGTTCGCTTGCCCGCAAACGAGTGTGAGACTATGGTCCGCGGCTGTTCGCCACACAGGGATTTGGAGCCATGACAACCGAAAGGTTGAGGGGATCGTTCGTTGCGCTCATCACACTGCTTCGTGATGGAAAGATCGACGAGAAAGGCTACCAGGACTTCGTGAACTGGCAGGTCGAACTGGGCACCCATGGACTTGTTCCGATGGGAACGACCGGTGAGTCCCCGACCATGAGTCACGACGAGGACATGCGCGTCGTTCAGCTGTGCATTGAGGCCGCAGCGGGGCGTGTTCCTGTCGTCGCAGGAACGGGTTCGAACTCGACCGACGAGTGCATCATGCTGACCAGGAACGCCAAGGATGCCGGGGCCGACGCCGCGCTCATCGTGACCGGCTACTACAACAAGCCGACCCAGGAAGGGCTCTACCAGCACTTCAAGGCGGTCAACGATGCCGTCGACATCCCGGTGATCGTCTACAACATCCCGGGCCGTACGGGCGTTGATATCTCGCCGAAGACCATGCAGCGCATCGCCGAACTGCCCAACATTGTGGGCTGCAAGGAATCGACAGCGGCTGCCGACCGCGTCTCGAAGCAGCGGCACCACTGCGGCAAGGACTTCGTCCAGCTCTCGGGCGAGGACGCGGCGGTACTCGGCCTGCTGGGCATGGGCGGCCACGGCTGTATCTCCGTGACGGCTAATCTTGCGCCGGCGCTCTGCTCGGAAATGCATACGGCGTGGCAGTCCGGCGATCACGAGCGTGCCCGCGAAATCCAGGACAAGCTGATGCCGTTGCACGAGGTGCTGTTCAGTGAGACCAGCCCCGGACCCGTGAAGCACGGTGCCAGCCTTCTCGGGTGGGGTGACGGTGACGTGCGCCTGCCGCTGGTTCGGCCGACACAGGAGACCTGCGCCAACGTCGAGGCCGCCATGCGTACTGTCGGCATCCTCAACTGAGGACGCGATGGCCAGAAAAGAAGCGCTAACGGGCGGCAATGTCGCCCGGAACCGTAAGGCGTTACGCGATTACTTCATTGAGGATCGCTTTGAGGCCGGAATCGTTCTGGCCGGCACCGAGGTGAAGTCGTTGCGCGATGGACGGGCGAACATCAATGATGCGTTTGCCCGCGAGCGCGGCGGCGAGATCTGGCTTGAGGGTTGCCACATTCCGCAATACGACCCGGCGGGACGCGACAACCACGATCCCACGCGGTCGCGCAAGCTGTTGCTGCATCGCCGCGAGATCTCACGTTTGATCGGTGCCACGAACCGGTCCGGCTACACGCTGGTGCCGCTGAGTCTCTACTTCAACAAGCGGGGAACCGCAAAGGTCGAGCTCGGTCTGGGCAAGGGCAAGCACTCCTACGACAAACGCGCCGCCGTGCGCGACCGTGACTGGAAGCGCCAGAAGGAGCGCTTGATGCGCAACCGGGGCTGAGCCGCTTGTCCCGGGGCTCCGCGCGCACCACCTCTCGCTCATGCCCTATCTCCTTGCTGGAACTGGACTTCTCATCCTGATCTGGGCGTTCGCTTGGATCGCGGTGAATGCGTCGGCCTCTCGTGTGATCCGCTGGACCAAGTGGATCATCGCGACGTTGCTGACCGTTGCGGTCATCGTCCTGTTGTCAATGGGCAAGCCTCTGCCCGCCGCGATCCCCGGCGTGCTCCTGTTCCCCATTCTCCTGCCAGGCCGTCGTTCGGGACGGGATGACGGAGAAGACATGGAAGAAGACGGGCAGCCGGTGCGCATCGGACGTCCCATGACCATCAGGGAGGCCGCTGAAGTTCTCGGTGTCGCCGAGAATGCCAGTGTCGAGGAGGTCAAAGAGGCCCATCGCGTGCTTATGGAGCAGAACCATCCCGACAAGGGCGGCTCTCCCTGGTTTGCGCGCCAGATCAACGAGGCGCGCGACACGCTGCTGGCGGGCCGGCGATAGGTGCCCGCCGTCCGGCATGACCGCAAGCGGGAAGGGCCGAGCCGGTAGCTTCGAGCCGACCGTGTCCGCAGCGACATCATCCAGTCATCGGCACCCAGTGCGACGAGCTGGTCGACGGCCCCGCCGTCGCCGTCGAGCGCGGTGGCCGCCGTTGTTCAGGATTTTGAACACGCGATCGTCCCCGACCTCCGAAACGCCGATCATATGCGACGGCACGTGGTCGAAATCGAACGTATCGCTGGCGGTATCGTAGCCCGTAATGACCTCCTCGGCGTTCCAGTTCCAGGTCATAGCGATGGTTGCGCCATCGTTCTGATCGGGTTCGGTGTCATCTGACGGCCCGCCGGTCTCGTCGCCGTCACCGTAGTCGCCATCGGCATTGCCGCCGATCAGCGCAAGCCTCTCGGCCTCGGCGCAGGGGGCAGGTCGGACAGGCAAACACTGTCGAGGGGGCGACTGAACGTACCATTTGTCATGTCTGATCCCTCCAAAGACCGTTCGTTCATAGCTGCATCAGCGCTTCAACAGCCCTGTCCCCAGCGCCATTCGCTGCCGGATCGCGACGCTCTGGCCCCGTCTCTTGCCATGAACGACTGCGTTACGCCTAGTGGTGCCATTCTCTGCCCGATCGTTGTGCGAACCGGGCACGACGTATTGTATGGCGATGCGATCTGTCGAGGTGATCTGTGACGGCTGCCACTGCTCCTGTGGAGCGTCTGCTAGCGTCGGCAGGGCAGTTGATGTATACGCACATCGGTTTCACTTCCCGCCTCAGAGGCTCCGTTTTCGCGATGACCCATCCGCGTGTGCGCAAGGCAGTGTTTCCTGTGGCCGGTCTCGGTACCCGGTTTCTTCCGGCGACGAAGGCGATGGCCAAGGAAATGCTGACCATTCTCGACCGCCCCTTGATCCAGCACGCGGTTGATGAGGCCGCAAAAGCCGGAATCGAGCAGTTCATCTTTGTCAACGGGCGCGGCAAGCACGCCATCGACGATCACTTCGACCTTGCCTTCGAGCTTGAGCGGACGTTGAAGCAGCGCGGCAAAACGCTGGAGCTTGACCGCTCGCGCGAGATGGTGCCGGCGCCGGGCAATGTCATCTCGGTTCGCCAGCAGCAACCGCTGGGACTCGGCCATGCGGTTTGGTGCGCGCGCCATGCCGTGGGCAACGAACCCTTCGCCGTGTTCCTGCCTGACGAGCTTCTCGTCGACGACGAGCCCTGCATCGGACAGCTGATCAGCCAGTACGAGAAGACCGGCGGCAACGTCGTATCGATCCAGAAGGTGCCGCGCGAGCAGACAAACCGATATGGCGTGCTTGATGTGGGCGAGGACGATGGTCGCGTGGCCGAAGTGCTGGGCCTTGTGGAAAAGCCTGAGCCTGGGGATGCACCGTCGACCCTGACCATGATCGGTCGCTATGTCCTATTGCCCGAGTTGTTCGCGGTCATCGAGAAACAGAAGCCGACGACCGGCAACGAAATCCAGTTGACCGATGCGATGGCCAAGATGATCGGTCAGGCGCCGTTCCATGGTCTTCGTTTCACGGGAACACGTTTCGATTGCGGTACTAAACTCGGGTTCCTCCAGGCCAATCTGGCACTGGGCCTGCGCGACCCCGATGTTGGCACCGAACTGGCCGACTTCGTCAGGAACGAGCTTTCTGACAAGGATTGATCCGCCATGCGTATCGCGATGATCGGCACCGGCTATGTGGGCCTCGTGTCGGGTGCCTGTTTTTCGGAGTTCGGTGTCGACGTGACCTGCGTCGACAAGGCGGAAGACAAGATCGAACGCCTCAACCGTGGCGAGATCCCGATCTACGAGCCAGGTCTCGATCTGCTGGTCGCGCGCAATGCCGATGCCGGACGTCTCCACTTCACGACCGACCTTGCATCCGCCGTCACCGGTACCGATGCGGTTTTTGTCGCGGTCGGGACGCCAAGCCGGCGCGGCGATGGGCATGCAGACCTGAGCTACGTCTTCGCCGCAGCTGAGGAGATCGCCCGTGCGATGAACGGCTACACCGTGGTGGTGACCAAATCGACGGTTCCGGTCGGCACTGGCCGCGAGGTTGCGCGCATCATCCGCGAGACCCGTCCGGACGTCGAGTTCGATGTCGCCTCGAACCCCGAGTTTCTGCGCGAGGGCTCTGCGATCGAGGACTTCATGCGGCCGGACCGGGTTGTTGTCGGCAGCACTGGTGATCGCGCCCGCGCCGTGATGGACGAGCTCTATCGCCCGTTGTCGCTCAGCGACACGCCGGTCATGCAAACCACGCTGGAGACCTCCGAGCTGATCAAGTACGCGACCAACAGCTTCCTTGCGACCAAGATCGCCTTCATCAACCAGATCGCCGATCTTTGCGAACAGACCGGTGCGAATGTGGAGGATGTCGCACGCGGCATCGGGCTCGATGGCCGGATCGGTCCGAAGTTTCTGCACCCGGGCCCGGGTTATGGTGGAAGCTGCTTTCCGAAGGACACGCTGGCGCTGGTGCGTACCGCGCAGGAGTACGATGCGCCGGTGTCGATTGTCGAAGCGGTCGTCGAGGCCAACGACCGGCGCAAGGAAGCCATGGCTCAGCGGATTGCCGACAAGATGGGTGATCTCAAGGGCAAGACCGTCGCGGTGCTGGGCCTGACCTTCAAACCCAACACCGACGACGTGCGTGAATCGCCGAGCCTCGTCATCGTGCCGGAGCTGATGCGCCGTGGTGCGACGGTCAGGTCCTATGACCCCGAAGGCATGGAGGAAGCCGCGAAGCTGATGGACGGCATGGTTTTGTGCGAGGATACCTACGATGCCCTGGAGGGTGCTGATGCCCTGGTGATCGTGACGGAATGGAACGAGTTCCGCTCGCTCGATCTCGCCCGCGCCAAGAAGGCGCTGCGGCGGCCGCTCGTGATCGATCTTCGCAACATCTACAGCGCTGCCGAGATCATGAAGGCCGGGTTCGAATATCACGGGGTCGGGCTCGGACATCTCTCTGGCCCAAAGGGCGCCTGACATGATCGATCCCACGATCTTCCGCGCCTACGACATCAGGGGCATCGTCGGCGAGACGCTGACGCTGGAGGCGGTGACCGCGATAGGCCGCGCCTTTGCCGCGATGGTGCGCGAGGCCTCCGGCAAGGCGCGTCCCGAGATCGCCGTCGGCTACGACGGCCGCCTGAGTTCGCCGGACATTGAGGCGGCTCTCGTCACGGGCTTCAACGCGGCTGGTGCTGACGCCGTGCGGGTCGGATTGGGGCCGACGCCGATGCTCTACTTTGCCGTTCACCATCTGGATGCCGATGCGGGCGTCATGGTGACGGGATCGCACAACCCGCCCGACTACAACGGTCTCAAGATGATGATGGGGACCGGCCCGTTCCACGGCGAGCAGATTCAGGAGGTCGCTCGTCGGACCTCCGATACGTCCGATGGAGCGGAGGAACACGGCAGCTCGCGCATGGTCGATCTGTCGGTAGACTACGTCGCACGAGTGCAGCGCGATGCGGTGGCCGGACGCGAGCTCAAGGTCGTCTGGGATGCCGGCAACGGCGCTGCGGGCAGCGTTCTGGGCGATCTCGTCGCAGGACTTCCAGGGCAGCACACAGTGCTGTTCGGCGAGGTCGACGGCACGTTTCCCAACCACCATCCCGATCCCACGGTGCCCGAGAATCTCGAGGACCTGATCGCGGCCGTGGCCGAGCAGGGGGCCGATCTCGGCATTGCGCTCGACGGCGATGGCGATCGGATCGGCGTGATCGACGGCGAGGGCAATGTGCTGTGGGGTGATCAGCTTCTGGCGTTCTGGGCGGCGGATCTGCTGGGCGAGCAGCCCGGCGCCACGATCATCGCCGACGTCAAGGCGAGCCAGGTTCTGTTCGATGAGATCGCCCGGCTCGGCGGCCAGCCGCTCATGTGGCGCACCGGTCATTCACTCATCAAACAGAAGATGAAGGAGGTCGGCTGCCCGCTCGCCGGCGAGATGAGTGGGCACGTCTTCTTCGCCGACCGCTACTATGGCTTCGACGATGCGCTCTATGCCGCCGTACGCCTGCTGAACGTTCTGGCCGGGCGCGACCAGAGCCTCGCATCCTACCGGCGCGGCCTGCCGCAGGTCGTCAACACGCCCGAGCTTCGTTTCGACTGTGATGACGTCAGGAAGTTCGTCGTGATCGAGGAGGTGCGCGCGCGCCTTGTCGATCGTGGTGATGACGTGGTCGATGTCGACGGGGTCCGGGTATCGGTCGCCGGTGGCTGGTGGCTGCTGCGGGCCTCGAACACCCAGCCTGTTCTCGTTGCACGGTGCGAAGCGCCCGACGCCGCCAGTCTCGAGGCGGTGAAGAAGGACCTGCTGGACGTGGTGACGCCGAGCGTGATCACACCGCCAAGGCTGTGAGTGACAGGCCCGCCAAGCCGACCTCGCCCATCAGGGACACGCTGCCGCGCCAGATCATGTCGAGCGCGATGTAGAGTACGACGCCGAGGCCGAGATAGGCGATCCAGTGGTGATTCTGCAGCAGGTTCGCGATGAAGTTGGCCGCGAAGGCTATCAGCGCGATCGACAGGATCAGGCCGAACACCAGCAATCCCCGGTCGCCCTGTGCCGCGCCGCCGACGGCAATGACGTTGTCGAGCGACATCGAGACATCGGCAACCACGATCAGCGTGAGAGCTTGGCGCAGGCTCGTCACCGGCCTCTCTTCCTGCTGCTCATGGAAGCGTTCGGCCATCTGGTCTTTCAGGGCCTGTGCGTCGGTTTGCCGGATCTCGCGCCACATGCTCCAGACCACCCACATCAGGAGCAGTCCGCCGGCCAGCAGCAGGCCGATGATGGCCAGAAGCTCGACCACTACAAGGGCAAAGCAGATGCGCAGGAGTGTCGCGGCGAGAATGCCGAACACGACCGCTTTCTTGCGCAAATCGGCGGGCAGACCGGCCACCGCCATGCCGATCACGATGGCATTGTCGCCCGACATCACGATGTCGATCATGATGATCGATGCGAGCGCGATGACATAATTCAGGTCGAGCGATTCAAGCACGAATCCAAGAACTCCGGTGGCGCGCTGCTCCAACATGTGACACTGAACGGTGCCTTGCAAAGGGAGAGATCCCATGACCGTGACGGAGACCGAGATGCCAGCGCCGGAAGACGCGATCGGGCGGAGCAAGTCGAGTTCGGACCGGATCAATGCGATCTCGGCGCGCCATCTCGCGGCGACCTTCGATCGTGACGAGCAGGTCATGCAGGATGGCAATCCCCTGCCGCCTGGCTGGCACTGGCTCTATTTCCTGGATGCGCCGCCCAGCGCCATGATCGGTGCGGACGGGCGAACCGTTCCCGGCGGCTTTCTGCCGGAGACCGGCTTGCCGCGACGGATGTGGGCCGGTGGCTCCTTCACGTTCGAACGTCCTATCACGCTTGGCTCGAATGTCTCATGCGAGGTCACGATCGCCGACGTTGCCCGCAAAGAAGGACGCTCTGGCAAGCTCGCGTTCATAACGACCGAGCATAGGATCTCGCAAGGCGGTGCAACGGCGCTGGTCGAAACCCGCGACCTTGTGTTTCGCGCCGCGCCCAAGCCCGGAGAGACCGCGCGGCGTGTCGATCCGCCTGCGACCGCATTGTGGCATAGGGAAACCAGGCCCGACGCCGTGCTACTCTTCAGGTTCTCGGCGCTGACCTTCAATGCACACCGCATTCACTACGACATCGACTACTGTCGTGATGAGGAGGGGTATCCCGGCCTTGTTGTGCACGGTCCGATGCTGGCGCTCCTGCTGCTCGATCTCGCCGAGTGCGAGCTTGGTGGCCGTACCTTCCGCCGGTTCCGCTATCGGGCCCTCGCGCCGCTCTTCGTTCCTGACCCGTTCTTCGTCTGCGGTTGTCCGGACGGCGACGACAAGGCACTGCTCTGGATCGAAAGCCAGGACGGTGCCATGACCATGTCGGCGGAGCTCGAACTGGCATGAACGGCGACCGCACCCTGACGCGCCTCAGTGCGCTCGAGCTGGTCGATGGGTTCCGAGCCAAGAGGTTCTCGCCTGTCGAGGTGACCGATGCGGCCCTCGGGCTTCTCGATACCATCGACGGCAACCTCAATAGCTTCTGCTACCGCGACGATGAAACGGCCCGCGCCATGGCTGCCGAATCCGAGGCGCGCTGGACGCGCGGCGAGCCGCTTGGACCTGTCGATGGCGTACCGGTCAGCATCAAGGACGTGCTGCGTGTGAAGGGCTGGCCGACGCGGCTCGGCTCGAAGACGGTCGAAGCCAAGCAGGACTGGAACGACGACGCACCCTCGGTTCAGCGCATGCGCGAGGCGGGTGCGGTGTTTCTCGGCGTGACGACCACGCCGGAAATGGGCTGGAAGGGTGTTACCGATTGCCTGCTCTACGGCACGACGCGCAATCCTTGGAGCATTCGCCTGACGCCGGGCGGTTCGTCGGGTGGCGCCGCGGCGGCGGTTGCCTGTGGTGTCGGGCCGCTGGCCTTCGGTACCGATGGTGGCGGATCGGTTCGCATCCCCGCCGGGTTCTGCGGTATCGTCGCGCTCAAGCCGTCCTTCGGCCGGATTGCAGCATGGCCGCCGGGGCTCTACGGCACGCTGAGCCACGTCGGCCCGATGTCGCGCACTGTGCGCGACACCGCCCTGATGCTGAACGTGATCGGCAAGCCCGACAGCCGGGATTCCTGGTCGCTGGCTGATGATGACATCGACTATCTGGCGTCCTGCGAGGGAGGGCTGAAGGGACTCAAGATCGCCTACAGCCCCGACCTCGGTTACGTCCGTGTCGATCCCGAGATCGCGAAGCTGGCCGATAAGGCCGTCGAGGGGTTGGCATCGCTGGGCGCGGAGGTTGAGCGTATTGATCTCGACATCCCCAAGCCCGAAGAAGCGTTCCGCATCATCTGGTACAGCTCTGCCGCTACCGTTCTGCGTGGCGAAAGCAAGGCACGGCGTCGCTTTGTCGACTTTGGCCTTTCGACCATTGCTGCCGAGGGCGAGACCTATACGGCCGTCGAGCTTGCCGACGCGGAACGTGCGCGCGGTCGTTATGCCGGTCAGATGGCGGCGCTCTTCGATACCTATGACCTGCTCGTCACGCCGACGCTGCCGATCCCGGCGTTCGAGGCCGGGCTTGAGGTGCCCAGGGATTGGCCGCATGACCGCTGGTACACGTGGACGCCCTTCACCTATCCGTTCAACATGACCCGCCAACCGGCTTTGACGGTGCCGTGCGGCTTCACGGCAGACGGCTTGCCCGCGGGGCTTCAGATTGTCGGGCCGTTCCAGGCTGATGCCAGGGTGTTGCAGGCCGGGGCGGCTTATCAGGACGCATTTTCGACCCTCGATCGCTGGCCGATGGCCGGTCTGTCGGAAGTCAAGATCATGGGTCAGGAGTTGTAATGACCGATTCTTTGCTTTGAATCACGTGGCTTCCTCAGTCTGTTGAATGATCCTGTAGACAGGAATCCGCCACATTTGTTACAGTGTTTTCGCCAAGTGGTGTGCTTTGGGGCTTACGGGATGAAACACGATTTGTTGGTTTTTTCCTTTGTTTTCACGTTCATGACGCGGATGCGGTCGACGACCGTGGCGCTGTTGGCGCTCGTCTTCATGGCGACCGGCCCGCGCGCTGAGGCTGATTACGCTGCGATCGTGATTGATGCGACCAACGGCAACATCCTCTACCAGCACAATTCGGACAAGACAATGTATCCGGCGTCGCTGACGAAGATGATGACGCTCTACATGATCTTCCAGGCCCTCGAAGCCGGCAACGTCACGATGGACACCATGCTCCCGGTGTCGGTGCACGCCCAGTCGATGCAGCCGTCGGAGCTGGGTCTCGTCGCGGGCCAGGAAATCTCCGTCGATGACTCGATCATGGCACTAATGACGAAGTCGGCGAACGACGTGGCCGCCACCGTCGCAGAGGGCCTGGGCGATGGCAGCGAGTGGCGTTTCGGCGTCATGATGACCGAGAAGGCGCGCGAGCTCGGCATGCGCAACACCACATTCACGAACGCCTCGGGCTGGCACGACGACAACATGGTCTCGACAGCGCGCGACATGGCAATTCTGTCGCTGCGTCTGCAGAGCGACTTCCCGCAGTACTACCATCTCTTCGCCACCACCGAGTGGACCTACCAGAGCAACGGCAAGACCTACGGTAACCACAACAAGCTGATTGGCGTAGTTGACGGGGTCGACGGCCTCAAGACGGGCTATACCAGCCCCGCGGGCTGGAACTTGGCGGCCTCAGCCCTCGTGGACGGCCGGCGCATTGTAGCCGTTGTGATGGGCGGCGAGACCCGCATCTGGCGCGACCGTCGCATGACCGAGTTGTTCACCGATGGTTTCGTGATCGCTGAGAATCTCGACCGCATCGTGCCGATCCCGGGCGACCATCCGACCCGCGGCGAGGGTGTGACCAAGTTCGCCGCGCTCGAAGGCGATGAACTGGAGCCGGTCGCGGTCGCTTCGGTCGAAGGCAGCAACACCTTTGAGGACTTGGTCGCTATGTCGCCCGACCGCAACAACGATGGCCTGCAGGTCGAGCAGGGCAGTGCTGACGATCTTCTCTGGGCGCTGCAGGTCGGCGCGTTCTCGCAGTTCGAGAATGCCTATCGTGCGCTCGACAATGCGGAGACCTATCTCGGCGCCATCATCGGCGGAAGTGCTTCGACGGTTGTCACCGCGGCCGAGAGCGGCGGTTCCACACTCTACCGCGCCCGCATCGTCAACCTGACCGAGGTTCAGGCGCGCGAGGGCTGCCGGGCGCTCTACCAGCGCGATCTGCCCTGCGCGGTGGTGAAGTACTCCAGCGGCAGCTAAGCCGAAGCTCAGGACGCTGCGAGCATGCGGCCGACCGCGATCTCAAGACTTTCCGGTGTGTAGTCGACGCTGTCGGCCGCCAGAATGATCTTGTTCTGCGGTGCGAAGCACAGGTCCGTGATGCGGCCGGCATCGGACACCGAGAGGCCGTGGTCGTCGAGCGACAGCTTGAGGCCGACCTCGCGCAACCAGGCATCGTAGGCTGCGGAGGCCTTCGCGGCGGCGTCCTCGTCTGTGAGTCCTGCGACGTCGGCGCCGAGCGCGGCGGCGATCCCGGCATAAGCCTCTGGCACGACGTTGGCAGCGTCCTGCATGGTGGCGTTGAGCGCGAGACCCACGGCACGGCCGTGATGCACGCCCGAGTTCTCGCCGATGGCATGGCCGATGGCGTGGGCCACGCCGACGCCGGTGACGTCAAAGGCGATGCCCGCGATGCAGGCTGCGATCTGTACGTGGCCGCGCGCCGTGATGTTCTCGGGCTCTTCGATGGCGGTCGCGAGCCAGGTGCGCAGACTGCGTACAGCGCTTAGCGCCATGGCCGTGGAGATCGGATTACGCTTCCTGTTGGTCGCCGCTTCGATAGCGTGAACCGAGGCATCGATGCCGGTCGCCGCCGTCAGGGATGCCGGCATGCCCGCCGTGACCGTGGGGTCGAGCAGAGCAAGATCGAAGGCGAGTTCGCGTCCGAAGACCCAAAGCTTCTTGGTCTCGGTGCTGAAGACGGACGTGCGGGTGACCTCCGAGCCGGTACCCGAGGTGGTTGGCACGGCGATCTTCGGCAGGCCTTGTCGCGGCAGCCGCTCGGCGCCGAGCGCGTAGCTTTCCGCCCGGGCACCATCGACAGCGAGCGCCGCAGCCAGCTTCGAGGCATCCATGGTGGAGCCGCCGCCCATCGCGACGATGCATTTTGCTCCGCTTTCGCGCGCCAGGGCGACGATTGCGTCGATCGACGACGCCAGAGTGTCGCTCCGGATCTCGCTGTAGACCATCACGTCGTAGCCCGCGTCGGTCAGCGGCGCTTCGGCCTGTACGCAAAGACCCGATGACACCAGGAAGGGATCGGCAACGAGCAGCACGGGCGACGGGCCGCCGATCAGGCGCTTGACGTCCTTGGCGATCAGGCCGAGCCGGCCCTCACCGAAGGTGATCGGGGCGGGCGCATCGAAGGAGAAGGGCGCAATCATCGTTGTTGTCTTTCGTCTGTCGGAGAAGGATCGCGTGCTTATCGGCGCCCCACGGTTTGGCTGTCAATCGCCGCTTGCCCGAACACGTTGCGATCCTGTGATCCGCGCCATGGCAGAGCTCTATCACTCCTCGATCTACAAGGCTGACAGCCACGTTGACAGCTGCTCGGCCGCGTGTGCCGGGCTGGAGGTCGAAGGCTGGGGGCCGCTGTCCTCGGATGCACGCTGCGAAGTTGCCGTGATCGGCGGTGGCTCCACCGGTATGGAAACTGCGTTGCATCTGGCGTGCGACTACAATGTCAATGGATCCCATGACCGCCTGTGTCTGATCTACAACGCCGACTTCAACAACGAGACCCGGACCTTCGATTTTGTCGCGCAGCCAGGCGGCGGGGCATCGTTGACGTCGCAGCGCTGGTCGACCGCTGGGACGTTCGTTGCAACCGGCAGCAGCATTCTCGGCGCGCTTGAGCCCCAGAGCGCCAACGCAGCCGTCACACCGGATCAGATGAACGGTCTCGTCACGGCGCTTGATGCCAGCGACTTCTACGGATCGCCGCCAGTGGGCACGACGTTGCGGTCCGACGACGACTTCTGGTCGAGCGTTGCCTGCCTCGACGGACAATTCATGGTCCAGGCCTATCCGAGAGACAGGCTCGATCGGGTTGCCTTCACGCAGGCCTTGAAGGCCCTTGATCCGATCGGACGTCCGCTGCCGCCGGTCGTCCTCAAGAGCCTGCCGCCGCTGAACTCCGTCGGGCAGCAGGGGAGGAACAGAGGCGTGCGGCAGGGCGGCAGCGAACTCTATTACTCTGCCGCGGTCGGCGAGGACAGCATCACGGCACGTTGGATAAACTGAGAATGCTGCACTGCACAAATTTGCTGCGCCGCACAATTTCCTCTTGAATCATAATCTCCTTAGGGGCATATGGATCTCAATGTTGCAGTGCAACATAAACCAGACAGGAGTACGCTCACATGGCCACCACCAAGACCAAGACGGCTCAGAACGCCGTTCCGCAGATTGACGAAGCGATCGACACCGGCATGAAGGTTGCCGAGAACGTCGTGAAGTCGAACACCGAAGCCGCCCAGAAGGGCTTCGAGACCATCGTTTCCATGGGCCGTGAGGCCATCGATAACGCCTGCAAGGCTGGCGGCGAGGTCAAGGGCTTCGAAAAGGTTGCCGATCTTCCGAAGGCCAATTTCGAGGCCATGGTCGAGGCCGGCAATGCCTTCGTGAAGGGCATTGATGTCATGAACGGCCGCATGTTCGAGATCGCCCGCGTCCAGATCAACGAGGGAGTCGAGACGCAGAAAGCCATTTTCGGCGCCAAGACCTTCCAGGAAGCGATGGAGATCCAGCAGGATTTCGTCAAGAAGTCGATGGACCGCGCCATGCACGACGGCATCGAGTTCTCGAATGCCTGGATGAAAGTTGCG
Organism: Rhodospirillales bacterium; assembly: GCA_014323865.1. NCBI lineage: Bacteria > Pseudomonadati > Pseudomonadota > Alphaproteobacteria > Rhodospirillales > Rhodospirillales bacterium. Next base: position 59,571 of record JACONG010000018.1, read on the forward strand.
ACCGAAGCCGGTGAGCCGATCGGCCGCCGCGTGTCGGACATGATCGCCGAGGCCGGCCAGAAGGCTGCCTGACGAGTTAAGTTCTGTACCTGTTGCGAAAGGCCCGGGCCATGATCCCGGGCCTTTTGTTTTGCCGCCTGGTCAGCCGGTCATGGACTCGCTGTCGATCTTGCCCGAGAGCGGATCCAGCCAGTCACAGAGACCGCCGCCATTTTCGCGACCAGCCCGGTGACCGGCGTCAGGACCAACACGATCTGTGTCACCTGCATGGTCACGCGACTTCCTGCCATCACACCTGCCATCACACCTGCCATCACAAGGGACAGCATATCGCGTCCCAGATGATCGGTTCCCGTGGGATGCGCTAACGCGATCGAAACGCCCCGATCGATCAGTGTTCTGGCGGCGCTGAGACCTGCGGCGCCGGCCCCCGATCACAACGACGTCGGGATTGGTCGAAAGGCCGGAGAAGGTCGGCGTTGCTGCAAACGCCATGGTCCCCGCGAGCGCGAAGCGCCGCGAAATGAGCAGCGTGTCGGTCTGCTTCTGTCGCATGGTGATGCCTTCTTCTGCAGCGTAAAGTATCGCAACAATTTACTGATCGCTTCCAACGGCGATCGCGTAGTCATCCCGTTGGCTCGTGACCACGCCATCGGTCGACATCGTGGACGGAATGAGGCGCAAGCCCTGTCAACCCTTTCAAACGAAGCGGGACTTCCAATATGATCGGTCCCGATGGATGCCCGCACGGTGATCGAACCTGCCGACATGCTTACGATCCGTTCCATGAGCGATGACAAGCGCCGCGATGACAGCCGCCCGGAAACCGGTGTTGTCACACGGACTCGTCCGAAGACGCAGAAGCCTTCGATGTACAAGGTTCTGCTGTTGAACGATGACTACACACCGATGGAGTTTGTCGTTCATGTTCTGCAGAAGTTCTTCCACAAGAACACTGACGACGCCACGACCATCATGCTGCATGTCCATCAGCACGGCGTCGGAATCTGCGGCGTCTATCCGTTTGATGTTGCGGAAACCAAAGTTACCCAAGTCATAGACTATGCCCGGCAGAACGAGCATCCTCTGCAGGCGACCCTCGAAAAGGACTGAGAATTCATGCTCTCGGCCAATCTGGAACGCACACTGCGCAACGCTCTGGCCTTCGCCAACGAGCGTAAGCACGAGTACGCTACGCTTGAGCATCTTCTGCTGGCGTTGACAGAGGATGATGACGCGATCTCGGTCATGCGTGCCTGCAACGTCGACGTCGACCGCATTCGTGACGAGGTTGAAGACTTCGTCGATCACGAGCTTGCTGGCCTGGTGGTCGATGGCTTCGTCGAGGCCAAGCCGACGGCCGGGTTCCAGCGCGCGCTGCAGCGCGCCGCGATGCATGTGCAGTCTTCGGGCCGGGACGAGGTGACCGGGGCGAACGTGCTGGTGGCCCTTTTCTCCGAACGCGAGAGCCATGCGGTCTACTTCCTGCAGCAGCAGGATATGACCCGTCTCAATGCGGTGAGCTACATCAGCCACGGTGTCGCCAAGGTTCCGGGCGAGAGCGAGCCCAGGACGGTGCGGGGCACCGAGGAGGAAGAAGAGCCGGTCAGGCAGGGTGCCGAGGCGCTCGACGCGTACTGCGTCAACCTCAACGCCAAGGCGGAATCCGGCAGGATTGATCCGCTTGTCGGTCGTGACCGGGAGGTCGAGCGCACCATCCAGGTGCTGTGTCGCCGCACGAAGAACAATCCGCTCTACGTCGGTGATCCCGGCGTCGGCAAGACCGCCATCGCCGAAGGCCTGGCCAAGCGTATCGTCGAGAACGATGTTCCGACCGTTCTGCAGGGTTGCACCATCTACGCGCTTGACATGGGCGCGCTTCTCGCGGGAACCCGCTACCGCGGTGATTTCGAAGAACGCCTGAAGGCTGTTGTCTCGTCGCTGGAGTCGGATCCCAGTGCGATCATGTTCATCGACGAGATCCACACGGTGATCGGTGCGGGCGCCACGTCAGGCGGCGCCATGGATGCATCGAACATGCTGAAGCCGGCGTTGCAGGCCGGCTCGCTGCGCTGCATGGGGTCAACCACCTACAAGGAGTTCCGCAACAATTTCGAAAAGGACCGCGCGCTGGCCCGCCGCTTCCAGAAGATCGATGTGGCCGAACCCTCGGTGCCGGATGCGGTGAAGATCCTCAAGGGCCTGAAGCCCTGCTATGAGGACTTCCACCAGATCCGCTACACGAACGACGCCATCAGAGCTGCCGTCGAGTTGAGCGACAAGTACATCCACGATCGCAAGCTGCCGGACAAGGCTATCGACGTGATGGACGAGGTCGGTGCCGCGCAGATGCTGGTGCCGGAGAACCGTCGCAGGAAGACGATCGGTGTGCGTGACGTCGAGACGGTCATCGCGCGCATGGCCCGCATCCCCCCGAAGAACGTCTCGCGTCAGGACAAGGCCTCGCTCGCGACGTTGTCAGAACAGCTCAAGTCCGTGGTCTTTGGCCAGGACAATGCGATCGACGCGTTGGCGGACGCCATCAAGCTGTCGCGTGCCGGCTTGCGAGAGCCCGAGAAGCCGATCGGCAGCTACCTCTTCGCAGGACCGACCGGTGTCGGCAAGACCGAGGTCGCCCGTCAGCTCGCCGACATCATGGGCGTCGAGCTCGTGCGCTTCGACATGTCCGAATACATGGAGCGCCACACGGTCTCCCGCCTGATCGGTGCACCTCCGGGCTATGTCGGCTTCGATCAGGGCGGCCTGCTGACCGACGCCGTCGACCAGAATCCCCATGTCGTGCTGCTGCTCGACGAGATCGAGAAGGCCCATCCCGATCTCTTCAACGTGCTGCTGCAGATCATGGACTACGGCAAGCTGACCGATCACAACGGCAAGAAGATCGACTTCCGCAACGTCATCCTGATCATGACGACCAACGCTGGCGCGGTCGATCTTGCGCGCCCCGCGGTGGGCTTTGGCCGCACCAGGCGCGAGGGCGAGGACACCGAGGCGATCGAGAAGCTGTTCACGCCCGAGTTCCGGAACCGGCTCGATGCGGTCGTGAGTTTTGCCGCGCTGTCGCGTGAGACGATTGGCCACGTGGTCGACAAGTTCGTCAAGGGGCTTGAGGTGCAGCTCGCCGATCGTGGTGTCACGATCGAGCTTTCCGACGAGGCGCGCGACTGGCTCGGACGCCACGGCTACGACGAGAACTTCGGTGCCCGGCCCCTGGCACGCGTGATCCAGGAGAAGATCAAGAAGCCGCTCGCCGATGAACTGCTGTTCGGTAATCTTGTCGGCGGCGGACGGGTTCGCGTCATCGCCGGTGAGAACGACACGCTCGACTTCGAGTTTCTGACGCGCGATTTCATGAAGGGCGACACGAAGAAGTTGCGGCGTGGTCGCAAGAAGACTGAGAAGGTGACGCGCTGAAAGCCTGACGGGCGTCAGCCATTCCCATGGACGAGAGGCTTGCCTGCAGGCCGAGAATGCGGCGCTGGTTCTTGCTGGTCGGTTTTGTCGCCCTCACGATGGCGGCGTCAGGCCTTGCCAGGATACCGGTCGATGCCGAGGCCATGGCCTGGTACGACGAACTCAGCATCGCACCATGGAACCCCGGATCGTGGTTTTTCCCTGCCGTCTGGGGAATCCTCTACACCCTGCTAGGTATCGCGCTTTGGATGATCTGGACGGCAGGGCCCGGTGAGCCGCGCAATGCGGCGCTTTGGGTCTTTGCTCTGCAGTTCTCGCTCAATGTGGCGTGGACTTGGATCTTCTTCGGTCTCCAGGCGCCGTTTCCGGCACTTCTCGAAATCGCAACGCTGATTGGCACCATCGTCTGGTCGATCCGCATGGCATGGTGGGTCGCGCCGTTCGCATCGCTTGTGATGCTTCCCTACCTAGCATGGGTCTGCATCGCTGCGACCCTGAACGCCTGGGTGGCCTTTGCGAACTGAAGGTCCACGTATGCTCCGAGCCGCCGGCCGGTACGCCTCAGGCCCAAAACCTGCCAGGGGGCAGGCGCGGCGGGAACCCATGGGCAGCCAATGCCGGTGTGGCGACCGAGTGCGGATCTGATAGGTGCGGCTACGCGTCGGTCAATCTGAACGACTACGGCGTTCGTGAGCAGGAGGGCGTGCTGGACACCTTGAGCGGGGGCGGGGGAGGCAGATGTCCAGCACGACCATGATCGCCCATACCAGGGCTCAAGATGATACGCGGCGGCAAAGATGCTGGATCAGCGCCCCGGTGTGGATCGCTCAGCCGTCCTGGAGCTGGCGTTCGATTTCTTCAACCAAGAATGCCGAATCCGGCGCCTTGACACGGGAGTACAAGGCCACCGAGTGACCGTGGCTCCCGATCAGGTACTTGCAGAAGTTCCAGCGTGGCTGTCCGAGGAACCCCGACTCCCGGGCGATCCAGGCGAACAGGCGATGGGCATCGTCACGCTTCGCCGCCTGACCCGTGAGCATCGGGAAGTTGGTGCCGTAGTTGATCTCGCAGAACGACTTGATTTCACTGTCGCTCGCATACTCTTGGCTGCCGAAGTCGTCCGAGGGAACGCCGGGAACCACCAGACCATCGTCGGCGCAACGCTGCCACAGGAACTGCAGAGCCTCGTACCGGGGCGTAAGGCCGCAGAGCGACGCCGTGTTCACGACAAGCGCGATCCACCCTGTAGACTGCTGCGCCGTCCCTTGACCGTGCCTTGCACCTAGATCCGTACGAACGGATTGATCAGGCGGCCAAGCGGGCCGGTCAGTCGAAGCGGGGCCGACGTGACCGCAAGGCAGATGCAGGGCCCGCCCTCGTCGGCAACAGGCCGATGGTCGAGCTCGCCGTCCGCCAGCTGGAGATCGCCGCGCAGGTAGTGGCCGGTGGCATCGCTGAAGCCACCGTCCAGGACAAGGGTCAACTCGCTGCCGTGGTGGCTGTGCTGGGGCACGCCCTGTCCCGGAGCGATGCGAAACAGACGAACCTTGTGGTCATCCTCGCTTGCGGGCAGGAACACGGTTTCGACCGAACCGCGACGGCTCCAGGGCAACTCGTCGCCAAAAGCCGACAGACGATCCCGCAGCGGTCGAGGGAAACGGGAGAGTGACGGCGGAGCCGGCACAGGCGCAGTAACGAGTGGCGCATCGCGCGGCTCATCAGCGAGCCGGGCCATCAGCGCATCAAACCCTTGGGCAGCAGAAGCGGGGGCGTCGCTGGTCTCGACCAGAGCGCCGCCGATCTCTTCCATTGTGGCCACCTCACGGCGGCACATAGGGCAGAGCGCCAGATGGGTCGCGATGATCAGCGAGAAATCCTCGCTCATGTTCCCCGTTGCATAGTCGAGCAGCAGGGCATGATCGGGATGGTGAGAAGCGTTCACTGCAGTCCCTCCATGGCATGACGCAGCTTGTTGAGAGCCAGGCGAAGCCGCGATTTCACGGTTCCCAGGGGCAGGCCAAGCTCGTCAGCGATTTCCGAATGTGACATGTCACGCTGGTACGCCATGGCAATCAGATCGGATTGCTCCTTCGGCAGCGTTGTGACCGCATTGGCCAGCAGGCGTGACATTTGGCTGTGATTGGCCCGCTCATCGGGAAGCGGGCTGTGGTCGGCCTCCTCCGGAACCGTCGCCGGATCGTTGATGTCGACCTCGGGACGCGCCCGTCGCGCCAGATCGATCCTGCGGTTGCGGGCAATGGTGAAAATCCAGGTCGACGCCGACGCCTTCGACGGATCGAAGGTCGATGAACGGCGCCATACGCTGGCGAACACGTCCTGAACCACGTCCTCCGCCAGGGCAGGCGAACTGTTCTTGCGTAGGAGAAAGGAATGCAGACGCGGCGCAAAGTGCTCGAAAAGGCGGCGAAACGCCACCCGATCGCCATTGCGACCAACGGCCACGAGATCGCTTTCGTGCGGTCCAAGCTTGGATACGCGCTGTTCCGGGCCGCAGAGCATGAACCTGTCTAAACCGGCTGGATTGCCACCAGCAAATCCACTTTCGACGCTGTGATCAAGCATTTTGCCTCCCGAACAACAAAAGCATTACGCATACGGCGGCGACATGGATCAGAATAAGGTGTGATCCGTGGTCTTGGGATATGCGAACAACATTGGAGTTGCGGGGTCACACCATGAAAATTGCAGTCATCGGTGCCGGAATCGCCGGTCTCGGTGCGGCTTGGGCCCTGTCCCGTGGCCACGCCGTGACGCTGCTCGAAGCGGAAGGGCGGCCGGGTGGCCATGCCCATACGCAGGACATTTCGGTGGCTGGCAAGCCCGTGTCCGTCGACACGGGTTTCATTGTCTACAACACGTTGAATTACCCGCACCTGAACCGTCTCTTCGAGCACCTCGCGGTGCCCAACATGGAAAGCGACATGTCGTTTGCCGTCTCGCTTGATGACGGCGGTTGGGAGATGGCAGGGCGTCCCCTGGGGCTCTTCGGCTCCCCCGGACAGCTTGTCAGCCGATCGCACTGGGCCCTCCTGGCCAATGCCGTGCGGTTCTTCCGGCAGGCCGAGGCTGTGCTGGACGATCCTGCCACGGACAGTGAGGCGCTGGGCCCCTGGCTCGCACGACATGGCTACCACGAACACTTCGTGCGGCGCTTCCTCGCGCCCATGGCCGGTGCGATCTGGTCGTCCAGTCTCAATGACATCATGGACTATCCCGTGCGTTCCTTCGTTGCGTTCTTTCGCAATCATCAGCTGCTGAAGTTCTCAGGACGGGTTCGTTGGCGAACAGTCTCCGGCGGCAGCGCAAACTACGTCTCCCGCCTGCTCGACGACTTCGACGGCGGATTGCATCTCTCTGCACCCGTTGCCGCGGTCCGCGTCGAGGCGGGGCGTCCGTGTGTTGAATTGGCCAATGGCTACAGTGTGTCCTATGATGCGGTGGTCATGGCCACGCATGGAGATCAGTCGGCGCGTCTTCTGGCCGGTGACCCCGATCGGGAGCGGTCGTCGGTGCTCGGCGCTTTCCGCTATCAGCCCAACGAGGCCTGGCTCCATCGCGACCCCGCGCTGATGCCCAGGCGCCAGCGCCTCTGGTCGAGCTGGAACTACCTCGGCAGCAGGACGGGCGAGGGTGATCGCAGGATCGCTGTGAGCTACTGGATGAACCGCTTGCAGGAGCTCGACACCACGCAGGACATCCTTGTCACGCTCAACCCGCCGCGAGCGCCTCGCGATGAGCTCGTGTTCGCACGCATGACCTACGATCACCCGCAGTTCGATCTCGGTGCCTTGCGTGCCCGGGAGAGCCTTGGCGGCCTGCAGGGCCGTGACGGTCTCTGGTTCTGCGGCAGCTACACCGGTAACGGATTTCACGAGGACGGTCTTCGCTCCGGCCTCCAGGTGGCCGCCGCGCTGGGATCGCCTGCGCCGTGGTGGAGCGCGGCGGACGACCGGCTGGCACCGTGGATCGCCGCGCCTGCGCCGCCGGCCAAGGCTGCGTGATGTCGCGCTGGAGCAGCTGTGTCTACGTCGGGCAGGTCATGCACCATCGCCTGGTGCCTCGCCGACACCGCTTTGTCTATGATGCGTTCACCATGTTGCTCGACATCGACGAGATGGTATCGCTCGACGCGAGCTCGCGGCTGTTCGGCCACAACCGCCCTGCGCCGATCGCCTTCCATGATCGTGACCACGGTCCGTGTGACGGCACGAGCCTGCGGGACTGGGCCGAAAGCGGAATCAGGCGTGCGGGACTGCCGGTTCCGGGTGGCCCGATCCGTTTGCTTTGCCTGCCGCGTGTCCTCGGCTTCGCCTTCAACCCCTTGACAATCTGGCTCTGCCACGACCGCGACGACCGCCTGGCCGTGGTGATCTACGAGGTCCGCAACACCTTCGGGGAACGCCGGAGTTATCTGATCCCGGTTTCGGGTGACGAGGACGTCGTGCGCCAGTCATGCCCCAAGGCGCTTCATGTTTCTCCGTTCTTCCCGGTCGACGGAAGCTACAGCTTTCGCCTGACCCCGCCGGACGAGAGGTTCAACGTACAGATCCGCTATGCACTCGACGGCGATACAAGACTGATCGCCGTGCAGACCGGTGAGCGGCGCGCACTGGAAGACGGGGCGCTGGCCCGCGCACTGGCCCGGTTCCCCCTGATGACGTTCAAGGTGATTGCCGCGATCCATTTCGAAGCGCTGCGCCTCTGGTTCAAGCGCGTCCCCCTGTTCCGACATCGCCCGGCCGCCGCGCCGGACATCGTCGCTGAAACCGGAGCATCAGGATGACCAGGACATCTCGTCGTACGTTCCTCGGCGCTGCGACCTGCGCCTTGCTGCATCGCCCGGCCGTCTCGGCAGCAACCGATAGCGAGCTTGTGTTCGACGTCTATCGAGACGATGAACCCATCGGCGTCCACGGCCTCAGCTTCCACCGGGAAGGGGACGATCTGGTCGTTGACATCACGATCGACCTGGAGGTCGTCTTCGCGTGGGTGACGGTGTTCCGCTACACCCATCAGAACCGCGAAGTGTGGCGCGATGGCCGGCTGCAGCGTCTGGATTCCGCGACCCACGATGACGGTACCGATCACATCGTTTCCATCCGGCGTGAGGCCGACGAGCTCGTCATCGATGCTGACGGCACCCGCAACGTCGCACCCGGTCACCTGCTCACGACCGGCTATTGGCATCCCGGGACGCCCGAGCAGTCGATGCTGGTCGGCACGCAGAAGGGCCGGATCCTCAAGATCGCGTATCGCGCCCAGGGCAGTGAGACGATCACGGTGGCCGGTGCGCCGGCAGAGGCACGCCGCTTCGACGTCTCGGGCGATCTCCGGATGACCATGTGGTACGGTGCCGACGGCCTATGGAACGGAATGGCGTTTGATGCCCGGGGCTCCGACATCGACTACCGTGTGCGGACCCGCCCCGATGACATGGCCTGGAACGCCATTGTCGCGCAGACAACGATCTGATCGCATGCCGATCGATTCCTCGGGCAAGCGTTGTGTCTGGGTCACGGGCGCGAGCAGCGGTATTGGCGAAGCGCTTGCCAAGCGCCTGGCGGCCGATGGCTACGTGGTTGCGGTCAGCGCGCGCAACGCCGACGCTTTGGCCGCCCTTGCGGATACGCCGAGGCTCGGCCGGATCGTACCGTTTCCGCTCGATGTCACCGATGCCGCCAAGGTCGCGGAGACGGTCGAAGAGATCGAACGGCATTGTGGTGAACTCCACACGGCTGTCCTGAACGCGGGCACTTACCAGTCCATGGCCGCGACGGCGTTCAGTGCCGACGAGGCGCGCCGGCAGATTGATGTCAATCTCGGTGGGATCGTCAACGCGCTTGAGCCTCTGCTCGAGCGCATGTGCGCCCGGCAACGGGGTCACATCGCACTTGTCGGTTCGCTCACCAGCCGTTTCGGCTTGCCCAATGCCGGTGTTTATGGCGCTACCAAAGCGGCACTGGTCAACCTGGCCGAAGCGCTTCGGGTCGAATGCGCACGGGACGGAATCACGATCCAGATCGTGAACCCTGGTTTCGTGAAGACGCCCCTGACCGACAAGAACAGCTTCCCCATGCCGTTTCTCGTCCCCGTCGACCGTGCCGCCGGGATCATTGCCGAGCGCCTGCACGGCGATCGGTTCGAGGTGGCATTTCCCTGGCAAATGTCATGCGCGATGGGTCTTCTCGGCAAGCTGCCGCGATTCCTGGCCTTCGCAGTTACGCGACGAATGGTGGGGTCTTGACGCGGCTCGAAACCCTCCGCGCTTACGCCGAGTTCTTCGAGAAACTCACGGTAGAAACAGAAACGCTCGTCCGCCTGGACGATCTGGTGACCGACGGCGTGCGTTTTGTCGATCCCTTCCATGACATACGGGGCCGTGAGGCCATGAAGAGGGTTCTGGCGTCGATGCTGCGCATGTCACCCGACGTGCGGTTCCGGGTTCATGATCTGGCCGTGGGCGATGAACAGGGATTTCTGAGCTGGACCATGACGGGGACTGTTCGTCGGCGGTGTCTCGTCATCGACGGTGCGAGCGTTGTGGTGTTTGGAGGCGATGACCGAATTGCCGAACACCTCGATCGCTGGGACTCCGCATCCACGATCCTGACGCATGTTCCCGTCCTGCGTTCCATCCTCCGTGCGATCAACACCCGCATTGCACGGGCGGCCAATCGTGATCAGTGACTGGCGGTCTCGTCGCGCCTGAAGGCGATGACGATCTCGCCGAACCGGATACCGAACTTCCTGATGTCGGCACGGCTGAGCATGATGTCGTGGTCGGCCAGCACCATCCAGTCGTCGAACGACACCTTTACCCGGCGACCGCCCACCGGCAGCATCATGTCGTAGCTCCACCGCAGCATCGGTCCTTCAAGCCTGCCGCTGGCTTGGTCGAGGATATCGTCAGCCACGCCGGACAGCGATGCACCATCCTGCTCAATCGTCCAGACGCGCGTGTCACGCTCGCCATCGTCGAATACGAAGGACTCATCAAGCACGAGACGGTCGTCGTATCTCGTGCCGACAATGCCGGCCCGGAAGCGGCGGCGGACCCGGCCTCTCCGATCGATCACCATGCCCCAGGCCGTCGTCGATCCATCGAAGAATCGCGCCAGCTCGAGCCGCTGGGGGAAGGTCATCGGTTCGGTCACGATCGATCCAGTGCAAAGAGGCCGACATTGATGCGGCCGGTGTCGAATCCCACTTCGCAGTAGGTCAGGTAGTAGAGCCACATGCGACGGAACCGCTCGTCGAACGACGCCGACTCGATGGAGGGCCAGGCCTCTTCGAACGCATGGCGCCAACGGCGAAGGGTCTCCGCGTAATCGGCACCGAAGCTGTGGATCGCGGTGCAATCGAGCCCTACGTCACGCCCCGCGGCTTCGATGCGGGAGGGCGTCGGAAGCATGCCACCGGGGAAGATGTAGGTCTGTATGAAGTCGGCACGCCGGCGGTAGGTCTCGAACATGTCCTCGTGGATCGTGATGACCTGGAGAACGGCACGACCGCCGGGTGTCAGACGATCGTGAAGCGCCCGGGCATAGACCGGCCAGAAACGCTCGCCGACGGCCTCCATCATTTCGATCGAGACGATCCGGTCGAACTGGCCGTCGATATCGCGATAATCGACGAGCCGCACGTCGATCCTGTCATCCAGGCCCGCTGCGGAGACGTGTGCGCATGTCGCGTCGTACTGAGCCCGGGAGATGGTGATGGCGGTGACACGGCAGCCGATCGTGCTGGCAGACCGGATGGCGAACCCGCCCCAGCCGCAGCCGACCTCGAGCACATGATGGTGCGGTTCGATTTCGGCCATCTCGGCGATGCGGGCATACTTCGCGTTCTGGGCATCCTCCAGAGGGCGGCTGAAGTCGCCTTCGAAGAGCGCGGACGAATAGGTCATCGTCGGGTCGAGCCAGGCACCGTAGAACGCGTTCGAAAGGTCGTAGTGGCGACGGATATTCCTGCGCGAGCCGCTACGCGTGTTCGGCCGCAGGCGGTGCCCCAGGGTCGAGAGGCGGTTGGAGAAGCCACCCTTCAGAACCGGCACCAGCGAGGCTTCGTTCACGATGGCCCATTCCATGACGGCCCGCAGATCGGGCGTGTTGCACTCGCCGGCCATGTAGGACTCAGCGAAACCCACGACGCCGCGCCGCCGGATACGCCAAAGCAGACGCGGTGAACGCACCTCCAGCTCGGCAGCCGGGCCGGGCAACCGATGCTGGATCGTCACGCCGGCCATGCCGGGAAGCGAAAGGTGGATCGAGCCGTACGCCGCGCGTCGCGCCATGCCCTTGGCGATCGGACGCCAGGCGAAGGACAGCGGGGTCGGCAAGAGCGTTTCGGTTTGCGATGTCATGGACTGTGCTACGCGTCAGTTGAACAGGCGGATGACCCTGGGATCGTCAATCCTTGCAGCATTCGCGGGTCGCTCACCGAACCTGACCGGCACTGCGCAGGGCGAGCTCTGAACGTATGCTGTCATGCACATCGCGCGTGATGGCATAGTTCCGCAGCATGGCGACGGCCGCCAGCTTGAGCGCAATCGGCAGACCGCCATAGAGCAGGGCCAGAACGAAGACGGAGTCCTCGCGGTTGACGCCTGCGGCGTCGAAACCGGCGAGGTCGAGGAGCGGAAACGCGAGGCCGACCGCAAAAGCGAACGAGAGCTTTGTCGCCATGCCCCAGAGCGCAAAGAACAGGCCTGCCCGCCGGTGGCCGGTGCGGTGTTCGTCCCATTCGATCAGGTCGGCCTGAAGCGCCGACGGAAGAACCAAATCCGCCCCGGCCAGCAGGCCGACCGCCAGCGTGATGGCGATAAAGCTGGCGAGGTCGCCGGGCCCCAGGAAGACGGCCCAGACAAACGAGAGTGAGGCGGCCACCATCGCGGTGCGCCAGCTTGCGCACTTGCCCCAGCGGCGCGAGGCAGCAACCCAGAACGGCACCGACACGGCTGCGGCACCGAAGTAGAGCAGCAGGAGGAGCGGCATCGCTTCGGGCCGCTCCAGCACATGGCCGACATAGAGCACGAACAGGGTCGCGGGAATCGCGTTCGCCGTGCCGTTCACGAGGAAGGCCGTCAGGAGGGAGCGGAACGGCGAGCGTTGGCGCAACAGGTTCCAGGTGGCGCGCCAGCCAGCCTCAGGCATCGAGACACGCGCCCGGTCAGGCACGACCAGCACAGTCCAGACGACGGCGACGATCAGGAGGGTCGAGCCGATGATCGCGCTTGTCGAGAGTGTCGGGCCAAGCCCGGTCGCGCTGTTTCCGGACATGAAGGCCGGCACGCTCAGAACGCCAAGCGTCCCCATGAGACCGAATGCCGCGCGGGTTCCGGTCACCCTGCTGCGCTGGTGGTAATCCGGCGACAGCTCGGCACCCCAGGCGTTCATGGGCACGATCACCATGGTGCCAGCGAGGTAGAGAACCGCCGTCCAGATCATGAGATGGCCGGCTCCCGCACCCTCGGGCGGCATGAAGAGCTGCATCGTGGCAAGGGCGATGACGGGACAACCGACGACGATCCAGGCACGGCGACGCCCCAGACAGCCGGGTGTCCGGTCCGAGAAGTAGCCAATGACGGGATCCGTCACGGCGTCCCAGAGCCGGGCCATCAGCAGGATCCCGCCCACGGCGGTCAGGCTCATGCCGGGATTTGTGGCATAGAAGGTTGGAACATGGACCTGCAGGCACAGAAAGATCGCTGCCAGGGGAAAGGCGAGCGAGCCGTGTGCGGCAAGAATGGATACCGGAAGACGCATCATTGCCCGTCCCGACGATCGGCATCCGATACGTCAGACAGCCGCTTTCGGATCGCCTTCGGCGGCGTGACGCCGGCCGATCCGAGCACCTGTCCGGGGCGCCCCGGCCATCCGGGTCTGTGTGCGCTCACGGTGCAACGCTGGGCCGACCGCGAGGGTGTGGCGTTACCGCATGAAAGAGCGCGAAGCCGTGGCCTGTGCAGCAAGATCGACAGGACGTGTGCCGCCGTCGTTTCGCGCCGCGATCCCGGCCCCGCCGGTCAGTCATACCGCGCTTCGTTCAGCGTCCAGAAGACGGGATGGTTGCGCACCGCTTCGTTGTCTTCGGCAAGATCGACGGCGAGCCTGCCGTCTTCGGTCTGCGCCCTGATGTCGGCCCCGGCGGCGATCAGGGCCTCCACGGTCTCCGCTGTGTCGTAAGCCGCCGCCCGGTGCAGCGGTGTCCATCCGTCGATAGTACCCCGCGCCTCAATGTCGGCCCCGGCGGCGGTCAGAGCCTGCACGGTCTCCGCCGCTGCCAAGTGCAGCGGTGTAAATTCAAAGATGCCTTCCCGCACCCCGATGTCGGCCCCGGCGGCGATCAGGGCCTCCACCATCTCCGCTGTGCCGAAGGCTGCCGCCCGGTGCAGCGGTGTCCATCCGGATCCGGCTCGCGCCTCAATGTTGGCCCCTGCGTCGATCAGGGCCTGCACGGTCTCCACTGTGCCGCTACCCGCCGCCAAGTGCAGCGGTGTCCCTCCGTGTGTGTCCCGCGCTCCGATATCGGCCCCGGCGGCGATGCAGCGTTCCACGGCCGGCAGGTCCGCACCGTCCCAGAACGCCTCCTCCGTCCAGTTGCATCCGACGACCTGCGCCCCGGCCTGGCCGGTCAGCATCAGTGTTGCCAGGATTGCGCCCACGATTCCGTGGCGGGTCCTGCCACGCACATCTTGTGTTTCGGTGCCCCGTGTTCCGGTGCAAATCATTCTCTCGTCTCCTCATGTCGATCCAAAGGGCATGTTCATCCAAATGGTTCGGTGGCTTGACATTCACGCACCCCTGAACAGCCCGAACGTCAGGAGCCGATGTCGATCTGTGTTCGATCCATGTTCGCTGCCGGCGCAATCTAGGGCACGGGGATGCATCGGTCAATCGCCTCACTCTGTTGCCACCCATGCGCGATTGCGCCCGGGCTTCCGGCTGGAAGATCGTGCCGTCGATCGTGCAATTCGGCCCCGGCGGCTCGGCCCCGGCGGCGACCGAGGCATCGATTCCTTACCATGTCGCCGGCTTCCATGTCGCCGGAAGCCGCTGCCATGTGCAGCGGGGTCATGCCAGGCTGGGCGATGCTCATTCGCTCGTCTCCCCGGTCGCCTCCTTGAGTTTCTCGAACACGGCATGATCGAGAATGGCTTCGTTATTCCTGGCGAGATCGACAGGAAGCGCGCCGTATCTGTCCCGCGCGCGGATATCGGCCCCTGCGTCGATCAGGGTCTGCACGGTCTCCGCTGTGCCGCCACTCGCCGCCCAGTGCAGCGGTGTCGCTCCGTATTCGTCGTCCCGCGCCCCGATATCGGCTCCGGCGTCGATCAGGGTCTGCACGGTCTCCGCTGTGCCGCGACTCGCGGCCCAGTGCAGCGGTGTCGCTCCGCCTTCGTCGTTCCGCGCTCCGATATCGGCCCCTGCGTCGATCAGGGCCTTCACGCTCTCCGCTCTGCTGAATTGTGCCGCGAAGTGCAGCGCTGTCCATCCGTATTTGTCCCGCGCCCTGATATCGGCCCCTGCGTCGATCAGGGCCTTCACGGTCTCCGCTGTGCCGTTACTCGCGGCCCAGTGCAGCGGTGTCGCTCCGTCTTCGTCGTCCCGCGCGCGGATGTCTGCCCCTGCGTCGATCAGGGCCTTCACGCTCTCCACTCTGCTGAATTGTGCCGCGAAGTGCAGCGCTGTCCATCCGTATTTGTCCCGCGCGCGGATATCGGCCCCTGCGTCGATCAGGGCCTTCACGCTCTCCGCTGTGCCGTCACGCGCGGCCCAGTGCAGCGGTGTCGCTCCGTCTTCGTCGTCCTGCGCCCCGATATCGGCCCCTGCGTCGATCAGTGCCTTCACAGTCTCCGCTGTGCTGAATTGTGCCGCGAAGTGCAGCGCTGTCCATCCGTCTTCGCTCCGCGCACGGATGTCTGCCCCTGCGTCGATCAGGGTCTGCACGGTCTCCGCTGTGCCGTCACGCGCGGCCCAGTGCAGCGGTGTCCCTCCGTATTCGGCGTCCTGCGCATCGAGATCGGCCCCGGCCTCGAT
The DNA here is from genome assembly GCA_014323865.1 of Rhodospirillales bacterium. Classification (NCBI taxonomy): domain Bacteria; kingdom Pseudomonadati; phylum Pseudomonadota; class Alphaproteobacteria; order Rhodospirillales; species Rhodospirillales bacterium. The sequence continues at coordinate 75,065 of JACONG010000018.1, forward strand.
CAGGGCCTTCACAGTCTCCGCTGTGCTGAATTGTGCCGCGAAGTGCAGCGCTGTCCATCCGTCTTCGCTCCGCGCGCGGATGTCTGCCCCGGCCTCGATCAGGGCCTGCACGGTCTCCGCTGTGCCGAATTCCACCGCGAAGTGCAGCGGTGTCCATCCGTCTTTGCTCTGCGCGCGGATGTCTGCCCCTGCGTCGATCAGGGCCTGCACGGTCTCCGCTGTGCCCTCACTCGCCGCCCAGTGCAGCGGTGTCCCTCCGTATTCGGCGTCCTGCGCATCGAGATCGGCCCCGGCTTCGATCAGGGCTTCCACGGTCTCCGCCCTGCCGCCAACCGCCGCCCAGTGCAACAGTGTCCCTCCATATTCGTTGTCCCGCGCATCAAGATCGGTCCCGGCGGCGATGCAGCGTTCCACGGCCAGCGGGCCCGCGCCGTCCCGGAACGCTTCTTCTGTCCAGTCGCATCCGTCGGTCTCCACCCCGGCCGTTCTGTCGGTCTCCACCCCGGCCGTTCTGTCGGTCTCCACCCCGGCCGTTCTGTCGGTCTCCACCCCGGCCGTGCAGCCCAGCATAAGCGTTGCCAGCATGGCGCCCGCGATTCCGTGTCGGATCCTGCCACGCACATCCCGTGTCCCGGTGCCAGTCATTCTCTCGTCTCCTCAACCATATTGATTCCTGATCCAGGGGGTTCGGTCGACTGACGTTCACGCATACCTCGCTCACGCACATCCTCTATAGCTCGAACGTCAGAGCCCAATGTCGATAGACAGGTGCTGTCGGTGCAATGTTAGGGCACGGGGAATGCATCGGGCAATCGCCTTATACTGTATACTGTTGCCACCCATGCGCGATTGCGCCTAAGGTTCCGGCCTGACGACGAAAGGCCGCGATGCCGGCCGAAGAGGGGCAGACCATGGACGACGGCCACGTCAGCCAGAACCTGACCGACGAGATTCTCAAGCTCGACGAACATCTCGTTCATTCCTTCGCGGACCTTCACGGCCTGAAGCAGGACGGCGCGCGGACCGTCATCGCCGAGGCCGATGGTGCCTATGTCTACGACGGCGACGGCAACCGCATGCTCGACGGAATCGGCGGGCTGTGGTGTGTGAATGTCGGGCATGGCCGGCGCGAGATCATCGATGCCATTGCCGAACAGCTCCGGAAGCTCGACTACTACTCGACCTTTTACAACCTGACACATCCTTCGGCCGCACGGCTCTCGGAGAAGGTCACCTCGCTGGCACCGGGCGATCTCAACCACGTCTATTTCGGCAACTCGGGCTCGGTCGCGAACGATACCGCCATCCGTATCCTGCACCACTATCATATGCGCAAGGGCCAGCCCTCGAAGCGCAGGATTCTGTCGCGGGTCGGCGCCTATCACGGTTCGACGCATCTCGCGATCGCCATGACGACGCCGGCCTATCGCGACGGCTGGTATTCGGCCGAAGACCTGGTGCATCACCTCTCGTCGCCCTATCCCTACCGTCGGCCCGACGGCATGACGGTCGAGGCGTTCTGCGATCACCTGTGCCAGGAGATGCGCGACACCATCGAGGCAATAGGTGCGGAGAACATCGCGGCCTTCATTGCGGAACCGATCATGGGTGCCGGCGGCGTCATCGTGCCGCCCGACGGCTATCACAAGCGCACCCGCGAGATCTGCGCCGAATACGACATCAAGATGATCGCCGACGAGGTCGTCACCGCCTTCGGCCGCCTCGGCCATTTCTTCGCATCCCGGGATGTCTACGGCATCCAGCCCGATATCATTTCTTCCGCGAAGGGCCTGACGTCAGGCTATCAGCCGCTGTCGGGCACATTCCTCAGTGAGGAGATCTTCGACGTCGTCTCGGGCGAGGGCGGCGTCTTCCTCCATGGCATGACCTATTCCGGCCATCCCGCAGCCTGCGCGGCGGGTCTCGCCAACATTGCGATCATGGAGAACGAGGACCTTTGCGGCCATGTCCGGGAGTTCGGGCCGAAGTTCGAGACCGCGCTCCACAAGCTTGAGGACCTCGACGTCGTCGGCGAGGTGCGCGGCAGCCACTTCATGCAGGGCGTGGAGTTCGTCAGGGACAAAAAGACCAGGGAGCCGTTCCCGCTGGAGGCCAACATCGGCGGTCGCATCGCCGGACATGCCCAGCAGCGTGGCCTGATCGTCCGCCCGCTGGGTCACATGGCGGTGCTGTCGCCGCCGCTCATCCTGGGCCAGTCCGAGATCGATTTCATCGAACAGACCATGCGCGCCGCGATCCGGGCGAGCATGGACGAGGTCGCCCGCGAAGGCCTGATGTAGGCCCGCGTCTGGGGCCTTCTCGGTTGGCCGTGCGCGCCATGGATCGCCCACTTGTGCCGCGCTGACCCTGCCCGGGGATCAAGGCAAACCGTAACGGGGCCGGGGCCTGATGCCCGGTCGGGATGGCAAGGGGTGAGATGGCAAGCTACGACTACATCATCATCGGTGCCGGTTCGGCGGGCTGTGTGCTGGCCAGCAAACTGAGTGCCGACGGGTACCATTCGGTTCTGGTTCTCGAGGCCGGGCCGATGGATCGCAGCCTGATGATCCACATGCCCGCCGGGGTCTACAAGGCACACAAGGACCCTGCGATCAACTGGAACTACCGGACCGAACCGGAACCGGACGCACACAACCGCCAGATCGAGATGCCCCGCGGCAGGGTGGTCGGCGGCTCGTCATCGATCAACTCGATGGTCTACATGCGCGGTCAGCCGCAGGACTACGACCGCTGGGCCGACGAACCGGGCTTAACGGAATGGCGCTACGCGAACTGTCTGCCGTATTTCAAGGCAGGTGAGACCAGCGACCGGGGCGCGAGCGACTGGCGCGGCGGCGACGGCCCGCTCGGCGTGACGCGCGGATCGACCGAAAACCCGCTCTACGACACCTTTCTCGAAGCCGGCGGCCAGGCCGGGCAGGGACAGACCGACGACGCAAACGGCTATCAGCCGGAAGGGGTGACGCGCCTCGATGCCACCAGGCGCAACGGCCGGCGTTGCAGTGCCGCGGTTGCGCATCTGCGGCCGTCGCTCGCGCGCTCCAACCTGACGCTTCGGACCGGGGCGATGGTTCAGCGCATCGTCATCGACGGCAATCGCGCCTCAGGCGTGGTGTTCGATCATCGCGGCGAGCGGCACACGGTCGAGGCCGGGAAGGAGGTGATCCTGTCGGGCGGCGCGATCAACTCGCCCCAGGCGCTGATGCTCTCGGGCATCGGGCCGGGCGATCACCTGCGCGCGCATGGCATCGATGTGCGCTGCGAACTTCCCGGCGTGGGTCAGAACCTGCAGGACCATGGCACGGTTGCTCTCTCGTGGTCGTGCACGAAGTCGTTCGCGATGCACCGTGTCGATCGTCCGCTCAACAGGCTGGCGGCCGGTGTGCAGTGGATGCTGACCCGGAAGGGGCTTGCGGCATCGAATATCTGGGAGGCCGGAGGCCTGATCCGGGGTAACGAGAACGTCGCCTATCCCAATCTGCAGTATCACTTCGGACCGACCGGCTACGAGTATGAGGGCACGACGATTCGGCTGAAACAGCAGTTCATGCTGCAGACCGACCAGTTGCGCCCGCGCAGCAAAGGCCACCTGGAACTGCGTTCGCCGGATCCCGGCGAGAAACCGGCCATGTTCTTCCGCTATCTCAGCGATCCGCACGACCTTGCCGAGCTGGTCGAGGGTGTGAAGAAGATGCGCGAGCTTGTGGCGCAGCCGGCCTTCGACGAACTGCGCGGTGTGGAAATCTCACCCGGACCCGACGTCAGGACGGATGAGGAGATCGCGAATGCCGTTCGTGCGCTCGTCACCACCGATTACCACCCGTGTGGAACGTGCCGCATGGGCGACGATGCTGATGCCGTCGTGGATTCGGAACTCAGGGTTCACGGCATGGAGGCGCTGCGCGTGGTCGATGCCTCCATCATGCCGCGCGTGATCAGCGCGAATCTCAACGCGCCGACGCAGATGATCGCCGCGCGCGCGGCCGACTGGATTCTCGGCAAACCGCAGCTTGCGCCTTTCGAGGCCTCGTTCGCGTTTCAGGAGGCTTGATGGACATCGACATGACGGTCCCGAACTGACAGTCCCGAATTGACGGTTCCGAGTGGCGGCTGATCCGATTGAAACGGTGTGGGGAGGTGTCGATGTCGGACATGGCTGAGGTGCGCCGTCCTCTGGAACGTCCCGAAGGGCACCACGACCGCCCGCCGTCGGGTCGCCTGACGGCGCGGCCGATCGTGTTCCGCGACGGGACCGGCGCTTGTGTGCCGGCCCACGGAAACGACAACTTGACCTGCATCAATGCTGCTGCCGGCTGCATTTGCGAAGATCGGCATTGACGGGAATCCAGGCCGTCCAGGGATCCGTTCGGTCGGTTCATCCTGACGCGCCTGGCTTCAATGTCCGGTCTCAAGGCCCGGTTTCAATGGAGGTGCCGCATGAGCGAGGCGATACAAACGGCCGAGGCTCCGGTCGTCTACAATGAGCAGGTCATCCGCCTGTTTTCGATCGCCACGGTTTTCTGGGGGGTCGTGGCCTTTCTCGCGGGTGTCTACATCGCCCTGCAGCTTGCCTGGCCGCAGCTCAATCTGGGCCTCGAATACACCAGCTTCGGACGGCTTCGCCCGCTTCACACGTCGGCCGCGATCTTCGCGTTCGGCGGCAATGCGCTTTTTGCGACATCGCTCTACTGCGTCCAGAGGACCTGTCGGGCCGCACTCTTCGGCGGGCCTACGGCTGCCAGCTTCCTGTTCTGGGGCTACCAGTTCTTCATCGTCATGGCGGCCTGGGGTTATGTGAACGGCATAACGCAGGGCCGTGAATATGCCGAGCCCGAGTGGATGGCCGATCTCTGGCTGACGGTCGTCTGGGTGGTCTACCTGGTCGTCTTCGCGGGCACGATCATGAAGCGCAGGGAGCCGCATATCTATGTGGCGAACTGGTTTTTCCTAGCCTTCATTCTGACCGTGGCGGTGCTCCACATCGTCAACAACCTGACGGTGCCGGTCAGTGTGGTCGGCATGAAGAGCTACTCGCTCTATGCCGGCGTTCAGGATGCGCTGACCCAGTGGTGGTATGCACACAACGCGGTGGGTTTCTTCCTGACCGCGGGCTTCCTGGGCATCATGTACTACTTCGTGCCCAAACAGGCGGAGCGGCCGATCTATTCGTACCGCCTGTCGATCGTGCACTTCTGGTCGCTCATCTTCCTGTACATCTGGGCCGGGCCCCATCACCTCCACTATACGGCTCTGCCCGAATGGTCGCAGACCCTGGGCATGATCTTCTCGGTCATGCTGTGGATGCCGAGCTGGGGCGGCATGATCAACGGCCTGATGACGCTGAAGGGCGCCTGGTGGAAACTCAGGACCGACCCCGTGCTGCGCATGATGGTCGTCTCGGTCGGCTTCTACGGCATGTCGACCTTCGAGGGCCCGATGATGTCGATCCGCGCGGTCAACAGCCTGAGCCATTACACCGACTGGACGATCGGCCATGTACACTCCGGTGCCCTGGGCTGGGTCGCCTACATCAGCTTCGGCGCGATGTACTACCTTTTCCCGAAGCTCTGGAAGCGCGACCGTCTCTACTCGATCCAGCTGGTCAACTGGCACTTCTGGATCTCGACCGTCGGTATCCTGCTCTACATCGCGACGATGTGGGTGACAGGCATCATGGAAGGCCTGATGTGGCGCACTTACGATGCCAACGGCTTTCTGCAGTACGCCTTCATCGAGACTGTCGATGCGAAGCACCCGTTCTACATCGTGCGTGCCCTGGGAGGCGTGCTCTTCCTGCTGGGTTCACTGATCATGGTTTACAACCTGTGGCGGACCGTGCGCGGCGACGTGCGCGAGGAACGGGTCGCCCGGCCGCCGCTCGCGGCTGCGCAGCCTGCCGAGTAAGGGGGGACGCGACCGATGTTGATGAAGCACCACGGAAAGATCGAACGGAACGTCACGCTGATGGCGGTCCTGGTCCTGATCACGATTTCGATCGGCGGTCTGGTGGAGATCGTGCCGCTCTATCTGATCAAGTCGACCATCGAGGAGGTTCAGGGTGTGCGTCCCTACAGTCCTCTGGAACTGCGCGGCCGCGACCTCTACATCCGCGAGGGATGTTACGTCTGCCACAGCCAGATGATCCGCCCGTTCCGCGACGAGGTGGAGCGCTACGGTCACTACAGCCTGGCGGCCGAGAGCATGTACGACCACCCGTTCCAGTGGGGTTCGAAACGCACCGGTCCCGATCTGGCGCGTGTGGGTGGCAAGTACTCGAACGAATGGCATGTCGAACACATGACCGACCCGCGCGGCGTCGTGCCCGAATCGATCATGCCGTCCTATCCGTTCCTCGCCGGGACCCTGCTCGAAACCGACGACATCGTTGCCCGGCTCGAGGCCAACATCGCCGTCGGCGTGCCCTACGAGCCCGAGATGGTCGAGAACGCCATGGCGGATCTCCACGCCCAGGCCGACCCGAATGCCGATCATGACGGTCTTCTGGCGCGTTATCCCAAGGCGGCGGTCGGCGACTTCGACGGCGATCCGACACGCCTGACCGAGATGGACGCCATGATTGCCTACATGCAGATCCTGGGTCGCATGGTCGACTTCGCGGATGCGGCAGTCGAGGACCTGGAGGCGACGCGATGAGCATCGAGGGTATCTACGGCTATATCCGCCAGCTCTGGGTCGTCTGGCTTGTCCTGCTGTTTGCCGGACTGATGATCTGGGTGTTTCTGCCGCGCAATCGCGAGCGTTTCCGCGACTGCGCGAACCTTCCCTTCAAGGATGATACCGAGGAGCGTTGAGCCATGGCGACGGAACGTGACGAACTGACCGGCGTCGAAACCACCGGTCACGAGTGGGACGGGCTCAGGGAGCTCAACAATCCACTGCCGAAGTGGTGGCTCTACGTGCTCTATGCCACAATCGTGTTCTCGGTGATCTACAGCCTGTTCGTGCCGCCGATCCCCGGCGTGCCCGGCATCCTGGACAACACGCGCAGCGTCGTGCGTCAGGATATTGCCGATGCGCGTGCGGCCCAGGGCGAGCAGCTCACCCGTATCGCCGAACTCTCGCTCGAAGAGATCCGTGCCGATGCCGGCCTGCGCGACTTCGTGCGCGCCGGTGGCGGCAGTGCCTTCGCCGAGAACTGCGCGCCGTGCCACGGTGCGGGGGGCGCGGGCGTGCCCGGTTTCCCGGCGCTGGTCGATGATGTCTGGATCTGGGGCGGTACGCTGGACGACATCCACCTCACCATCGTTCACGGTATCCGCAACGAGGACATCGACAGCCGATGGTCGGAGATGATCGCCTTCGGCCGTGACGGCATTCTCACGGATGCCGAGATCGACGATGTCGCCCATTTCACGCTTGCGATGAGCGGGATCGACGACGATCCGGAGGCTGCCGCCCGCGGTGAGCAGATCTACCTTGAGCAGTGTGCCGCCTGTCACGGTGATTCCGGCGAAGGCGACATGTTCCAGGGTGCACCGCGTCTGAACGATGCGGTCTGGCTCTACGGCGGAACCTTCGAAGAGGTCGTGGCGCAGATCCACGATCCCAGGCACGGCGTCATGCCGCCTTGGGCCGACCGTCTCGATGAGACGACGATCAAGATGCTGACGGTCTACGTTCACACCCTTGGCGGAGGTCAGTAGGAGCCAAAAATGGCCGATGTCCATGCCGACCAGGATGCGCTTTCACGCAAGGAGCAGTCGCTCTATGCCGACAGGGTCAAGGTCTATCCCAGGAAGATCGAAGGCAATGTAAGGCGTATCAAGTGGGCGGTGCTGATCGTGCTGCTCGGCATCTACTACATCGCGCCCTGGCTGCGCTGGGATCGCGGGCCGGCCGCCCCCGATCAGGCCTTCCTGATCGACATGCCCCACCGGCGGGCCTACTTCCTGTGGATCGAGATCTGGCCCCAGGAGCTCTACTTCCTGGTCGGGCTGCTGATCCTCGGCGCGCTCGGCATGTTCTTCGTGACCAGCCTCTTCGGGCGTATCTGGTGCGGCTACACCTGTCCGCAGACAGTCTGGACCGACCTCTTCATGTGGGTCGAACGCCTGATCGAGGGCGATCGCAACCAGCGCATCCGCCTCGACAAGGCACCGATGTCGGTCGGCAAATCCGGCAGGAAGATCGCCAAGCACAGCGCCTGGATGGTCATCGCCGCGCTGACCGGCGGCGCCTGGATCATGTATTTCAACGACGCCATGACGGTGGTTCCCGCCATCGTCACGGGCCAGGCCGGGCCGGCGGTCTACTTCTTCCTCGGGCTTTTCACCTTCCTCACTTACCTGCTTGCCGGTTGGGCGCGCGAGCAGGTCTGCATCTACATGTGCCCGTGGCCGCGCTTCCAGTCTGCCATGTACGACGAGGACACGCTGATCGTGACCTATCGCGAGAGGCGGGGCGAGCCGCGCGGCAAGCACAGGAAGGGCGAGACCTGGGAAGGCCGGGGACACTGCGTCGACTGCCGCCATTGTGTCGCGGTCTGCCCCATGGGCATCGACATCCGCGATGGTGTCCAGCTCGAATGCATCGGTTGCGGTCTGTGCATCGATGCCTGCGACAAGATCATGGGCAAGCTCGACCTGCCCAAGGGCCTGATCGGCTACGACAGCCCCGGCCGGGAGGCCGCGATCGCTGCCGGCCAGAAGCCGAAACATCGCTTCGTCCGTCCGCGCACCATCGTCTACACGATCGTTTTCATCCTGATAAGCGCGGCGATGGTCTGGGGCCTGTTCTCGCGCACGACGGTCGATGTGAATGTTCTGCACGACCGTAACCCGGTCTTCGTCACGCTGTCGGACGGCAGCGTCCGCAACGGTTACACGATCAAGGTGCTGAACAAGACCCGCGAGGATCGTGTCTACAGGCTCGCGTTCGACGGGCTTGATTATGCCGTCATGACGGTGGTCGGACAGGAAGACTCGGCATCGCGGAACGTCGCGCGGCTGACCTCGATCGCCGATTCGGTAACGACCTACAGGGTCTTCCTGACAACGCCCCCCGAACTTGCCGACTTCGGACAGATTGACTTCGACTTTGTCCTGACGGAGCGTGAGACCGGTGAGGAGGCGCGCCATTCCACCGTGCTGAGAGGGCCGGGATCATGACCGCTGTCGCATGGCTCAGGAAAGGCGATCGCTGGATTCCAGCGCTTTTTGTCGGCGGTTTTCTCGTCGTCCTGTTGGTCAATCTGACCATGATCTGGCTTGCTGTCGGCAGCTTCGGCGGACTTGCGACCGGCGACTACTACGACCGGGGCCGTACCTACAACGAGACCCTTGCCACCGCCGAGGCGATGGCCGAACTCGGCTGGTCTGCCGATGTCGTGGTCGAGCGCGCCGGCGACGTCGAGCGCATTACGGTCACGGCAATCGGCCGCGACGGGTCGCCATTGCCGGGTGCGACTGTCACGGGCCGCTTGCTGCGACCGGCTGACGAGGAGCAGGACACCGACGTCGTCTTCGTCCATCGGGGCAGCGGCGTCTGGGTTGCCGAGGTTCCCGACCCCGCGCCCGGTCTCTGGGAGCTTCGCCTTGTGATCGCGCGCGACGGCCATGCCATCGCGGCTGAACACAGGCTGATCCTGGGGTCATGACCGATCTCGCCGCAACCGGGGTGCCTCGTGATCTCTCTGCCGCCGATGACAGCGATGCGCTGACGGACTTCATCGTCGCCGCGCCCGACGGCACTTTCGGCATTCATCTGCTGGTCGAGGGCGTTCATTGCGGTGGGTGTGTCCGCAAGATCGAGTCTGCTCTGGCCGATGACGCGACCGTCGTCGACGCCCGCGTCAATCTCTCGACGCGGCGGATGACGGCGCACTGGTCGGGCGCGGCAGCCCATGCCCGGACGATCGTGAACACGGTGGAGTCGCTCGGCTTCCGGGCAGTTCCGTTCGATCCCGATGTTGCCGTCAGCGAACACGAGAAGCAGGGCAGGGAGCTCCTGCGCACCATGGCTGTCGCGGGCTTTGCGGCCGGCAACGTGATGCTGCTTTCGGTCTCGGTCTGGTCCGGGCACGCCCAGGACATGGACGAGGCGACGCGGAGCCTGATGCACTGGATTTCCGCGCTGATCGCCCTGCCTGCCGTGGCCTATGCCGGGCGGCCCTTCTTCCGTTCCGCGCTGCGGGCCGTGGCGGCACGGCGGATCAACATGGATGTGCCGATCACGCTTGCGGTCGTGCTGGCTGCCGGCATGAGTCTGATGCAGACCATTGACGGCGCGCGCCACGCCTATTTCGATTCGTCGATCTCGCTGCTCTTCTTCCTGCTGATCGGTCGTTACCTCGATCATCGGGCGCGCGGAATTGTCCGGCGTTCGGCCGAGCGGCTGCTTGCCCTCGGACGGGAGCCCGCCGTGGTCATCGGCGAAGACGGCCGGCAGCAGACCGTCGCGGCTTCGCGCATTCGGCCCGGCATGGCACTTCTGGTCGCGACGGGCAGCCGCTTCCCCGCGGACGGCGTGGTCGAGGACGGCGAATCCGAGGTCGACACCAGCCTGATCACCGGCGAGACCCTGCCGCAGGTCGTCATGACGGGCGATACGGTGCTCGCGGGATCGCTCAACATCGGCAGCACTCTTGTCGTGCGCGCCGGGGCGGCCGGCGACAACACCGTGCTGGCCGAGATCGTCCGGCTGGTCGAATCGGCGGAGCAGAAGCGCTCGCGTTACGTCGCGCTGGCCGATCGTCTGGCCACGGCCTATGCGCCGGCGGTCCACGGCCTGGCGGCTGGTACGTTCCTCGGCTGGATCATCCTGGGCGGGCTGGCGTGGCAGCCATCGCTTCTGATCGCCGTCGCCGTTCTGATCGTGACCTGCCCCTGCGCGCTGGGCCTGGCGGTGCCGGCCGTGCAGGTCGTGGCGAGCGGACGCCTGATGCAGGCCGGCATTCTGCTCAAGAACGCGACCGCGCTCGAACGTCTTGCGGAGGTCGACACGATCGTCTTCGACAAGACCGGCACGCTCACCGAGGGACGTCCCGAACTGCTCGATCGCGCAACAATCGCCGATGAGGACCTCAATCGGGCGGCCTCGCTCGCCGCTGCCAGCGGCCATCCCCTGGCCCGGGCACTCGTGCGTGCTGCGGGCGAGGCTGTCACGCCTGAGCAGGGTGTCGAGGAGGTCGCGGGTCGCGGCCTCGAACATGGCGAGACACGTCTGGGCAGTCGTGTCTGGTGTGGGATTGCAGGCGATGGCGACGATGACGCCATGGAACTCTGGTTGCGGTCTGCCGGCCATGAACCTGTCCGCTTCCGGTTCCGTGACCGCGCCCGGGAGGATGCCGCCGACACGATCGCCGCATTGCTCGGCAAGGGTTACGCAGTCGAGCTGCTCTCCGGCGATCGTGCCGCGACCGTTTCGGCGATGGCCACGGAACTCGGCATCGAAACCTGGCAGGCTCGCCAGTCGCCGGCCGACAAGTTCTCCAGGATCGAGGCGCTTGCAGCGGACGGGCGCATGGTGCTCTTCGTCGGTGACGGCCTGAACGACGCTCCCGCGCTGGCGGCGGCCCATGCCTCAATGTCGCCCGGCAGCGCGGCAGACATCAGCCAGAATGCCGCCGACGTGGTCTTCCAGGGCGGTCATCTCGGCCCTGTGACCATGGCGCTCGGCGTCGCCAGCAGTGCGCGGAAGCTGGTGCGGCAGAACTTTGCCCTTTCACTGGGTTACAATATGATTGCGGTGCCGCTCGCGATTGCCGGTCTTGTCACACCGCTGGTTGCCGCGCTCGCCATGTCGGCGTCGTCGCTCACCGTCGTGGGCAACGCGCTGCGGCTCGGTTGGAAGAAGCCATGAACAACCTGGTCATCCTGATCCCGATCGCGCTGGTGCTGGGTCTTCTGGCGCTGGGCGCGTTTCTGTGGACGCTGCGATCGGGGCAGTATGAGGACCTTGACGGCGCTGCCGAGCGTATTCTGCACGACGACGACAGCAAACCGCAGTGAGCTGAAGCCGGCACGGGTGCCGGTTCCGAACGTGAAGCCTTGCGACTCCGGGCGAGGTGTTGGAGCGGTTCCAACCAAATGCGTGAATCCGCTCTCTATCCGAGGACTCAGAGCATATCCCGTTCAGTTTGATTCGATCTGAACGAGATATGCTCCGGGGCGCTATTCGCCCTCTGTCAGGCCTTCGAGGCCCGCGAGATCCCTGATCACCACCGAATGCGGGTCGGGCGTGTCGATAAGTCCGGACTTCCGCAGGCGCGTGAACGTGCGGCTCACCGTTTCGATCGTCAGCCCGAGATGATCGGCGATGTCGGTCCGTGTCATCGGAAGTTCGACGGTGTCTTTGCCCTGCCGTTCCGCCAGGGCATGGAGGAACGACGACAGCCGCTCCAGCGCGGTCTTGCGGCCCAGAAGCAACATCTGGTCCTGGGCGGCGATGAGTTCGTTGGAGGCCTCGCTCAACAGCCGCTTCTCGAGCTTGGGCATGTCATCGAACAGGCGTTCGAGCTTGCCCCGGGGGAAGCGGCAGATGACGGCCTCGCCGACCGCTTCGGCGCTGTAGGCGTAGTGTTCCTTCAGCGCCAGGCCCAGGAAGTCGGAATCGAACAGGAAGCCCGTGATCTGCCGACGGCCGTCGGGCAGAAGCTTGAAGAGCCGGACACAGCCCGCGACGATGTTGAAGACGTGATCGGCCTCGTCGCCTTCCTGGAAGATCGACTGGCCGGATCCGACCGGAATGCGCGCCACGATCCGGGAAAGCCGGTCGAGTTCGCTGCCGTTCAGGACCGAGCAGATCGACAATTCCCGCACATCACAGGCCGCGCACGGCATGAGCGTGGCGGTCTCCTCGCTCGTCGCGGCCTCGGGCAGAATCCGGAAGCGGGACATCACGTCTCCGTAAGCGGCGCTTCTTTCCGTGATCAATGCGGGATTGCTTGACCTGAATCAAGGACTATCGCGCGCGCCTGCGTGACGCTTCGGCACGGGTATTCCAGTGCGATCGGGTGGCGACATCCTCCAGAGACTGAGGGTTGAGCGCCTTTGCGAACGGTTGGCACGACAGTCCTTCATCCTTGCGCAGCTTCACGACAGCTCTCTGGCTTTCGAAGCCCGGGTACTTGAGCTGTCCGGTGACGACGGGACAATGGCCGAGGGTCGGGCCGTCGTGGTCGACGATCGCGACTATGTCCATGCCTTGTCCCGTTTCGGGATTCCCCGGACTGCGGGCTGCCGCTGCGTCGCCTCGATCAGCAACGTCGTGATGCCGAGCACCGCGTCGCGGTACACGATGGCAGAGATCCGGTCCTGGCGCAGGCAACACTGAGACCGATGACACTGACACCGACGACCTTCAGTCGCGAATCTCACCGTAGATCAACGCGTGGTCCGAGTAGCGGTCGATCGATTTCCGCTTTGCAGCCGGCGTGCCTTCCTGTGGCCAGCCGATCTCCGCGCCCCCGGCAAAGCTCTTGAAGTTGAGCTCGCGGTCGGCATGGATGCCTGGTGATGGACAATCTTCCGGCCCATAAGGTCGCTGGTGTCCGCCACGCCATCCAAGCCGCCTTTGCCGTGCTGCTTGACCTCCCGCCCTGCAGCCCGGACGTCAATCCCATCGGGATGTCGTTCTCTGGGCTCAAGGCCCCGCTCCGAAAGGCCGCCGCCAGAACCGTCAATGACCTCCGGGAGGCCATCGCAACGATCATCGATATCTTCATGCCACAGCACGGCACGAACGTCTTCGCCGCCGCAGGAGATATGATCCCGATGAAATTGATTGCGCTCTAGGGAGCCCAAGGCCGGCCTTCGCGCCCGGCGTTCCCCAAGGCTGAGCCCACGGCGCGCGGCCCGCCTCAAGCTCGGCGACAATTCGCTCCGTCACCTCGTCGTAGAGGTTCGGCTGCGCCGCGACCTTGGTGCGGCCGTGTCCTTTTGCACCCATGCTTTCCGCCTGCGCTGGTGTGTGAGGTTCACGGCTCCATGGCTACGGCTCCCTCTGGTCTCCTGCGCGCGCCTTTCCCTGGAAAGGGAGGCGCCGGGTCCGGCGGTCGGACGCGCTCCGGAAAATCATCGACGTCGAGCCGTGGTATCGATATGATTACAGAGTGATATCAAAGTGATTCAGATCCATGAAATCAGCCACCAACGACAAGGAGTGTGTTTTGGTAGCCGTGAGAATCCCGGAACACATTCCCAGGCAGATCGACGCGTCTCTCGATCAAGAGGACGTGCCGCTCTCGGGTAACCACTGGATCATTTAACCGGCGCCGGAGGCGGGTCAAATGGCGCGCGGTGATCTTCTGATAAATCTTGTGAGAGCAAGCGTAGCCGGTGACAAGAACGCGATGCGTTCGGCGGTCGAGACGATCATCGCCGAAGAGAAGAACAAGCAGCACACGGTTCTGGCGGACAGACTCACCCGAGCGATGCAGGCCAACGGGAACGGCATAAACAAGCACCCTTCTGTTTCGGACAATGCGCACAAGGGACGTGAGTTCATTGCCGAGATCACGCCCCGGCGAGAACTGGGCGATATGGTTCTGTCCGAAACATGCCGCACGGCTGTAGACCAACTGATAGAGGAACAGCAGCGGTCCAGCCTGCTACGCGCGCACGGTCTCGACCCGCGACACCGCCTTCTTCTTGTCGGGCCGCCGGGCAACGGCAAGACCTCGCTGGCCGAAGCAATCGCCGCATCCTTGGCAGTGCCGTTCTTCATGGTCCGCTACGAGGCCATGATCGGCAGCTATCTCGGCGAAACAGCCGGCCGTCTCAAACGTGTTTTCGACTATGTGCGGACAACGCCGTGTGTCCTGTTTTTCGATGAATTCGATGCCATCGGCAAAGAACGTGGCGATATCCACGAAACCGGGGAAATCAAACGCGTCGTCACATCGCTGTTGATGCACGTCGATGACCTGCCGAGCTACGCAGTCGCCATCGCCGCCACCAACCATTCCGAACTTCTGGACCGTGCGGTCTGGCGTCGGTTCCAGCTTCGTCTAGGGTTGCCCGCGCCGGGTGAGAAGGAACTGACGGAATACTTCGACAGGTTTCTGGCATCGCTCGACCAGCGTCCCGGCATTAAGGCCCCCTCCATCACCAAACGTCTCGGCGCGATCAGCTATGCCGAGGCGGAGGAATTCACACTCGACGTGCGCCGCAGCGACGTGATGACGATGAAGGAACGGCCCCTGAAGAAAACCATCGAGGAACAACTGAAGCTTTGGCAAGAGCGTGTCCAGCCGATCCGTTCGGACGACGCGGAGCAAGGGTTGTCCAATGGCTGAACGTCCCCTTCTGGCGATGCCGCGCCCGGAGCGGCAAGCGCCCAAGGCGGGGCGGCCGCCAAGGGAAAACATCCCCTCAGCCGATGCAGGCCGCCAGGCCGGAAGGCTCGGCCCGAAATTCGAACGGTTGGAACGGGCGCTGGACGACCCGGAGGCACTCGGCGAGCTTCGCGACGATCCGTCCGCAATCGTTCCCGAACGCGCACTCGTTTTCGAGGTCGCCAGTAAAATCGCCGACTTCTACCGCGCGGTGCGCGGCGTGTCGGGCTTGGAATTTCTCGGCGAGGACGAAGGTGACGCCGCGCCTGACGAGGACTTTTACGTGCCGGACAAGGATGGCGATCCAAGGGAAGACAAACGGGTTCCTCGCAGATTCTATTTTACGATCCCGGACCAGACTGCGCTCAGGGAGCTGGTGAGCCTTTGGCAACGGTTCCAACGGGGCGAAGTGCTCGGACGCGGTCGCACTGCGTGGCGCGACGTGTTCGGTCATCTGGCGGATGTGCGTCCGTGGGGACCGCGAGACCGCCTGACCGCTGAAGCGGTTGAGGACTGGCGGGAACGGCTGCAATTTGCGTCTGATACGCCGATCCGGTTTGAGGTTGAGTTCTGGTATCGCGATGACGCAGCACGCCGCGAGACAGCAGAAACCAAGTTCACGGAGAACCTGCGCGAACTGGGTGGCCGGGTGCTTGATCGCGCGGTGATAGGCGACATTTGTTACCATGCCGCTCTGGTCGAGGTGTCGCCCAAAATCATTCGGGATGTGCTCGACCATCCCGATGTCGGCCTTGTAGCCTTCGACGCCGTGATGATGTTAAGGCCGCAATCCATGGTGTCCGGGCCGGTCGAAGACGATCTTGAGGACGCTGCAGAGGCGGGCGGAGTCGAAGGCAGCGCGGAAGCAGATGTACCGGTAGCAGCCTTGCTCGACGGCGTACCGATGGCGCAGCACAAACTGCTCGCGAACCGGCTTGTCATAGACGATCCGGACAGTTTCGCGAACAAATATGGCGCAGCGGGGGAACAACGACACGGCACCGCAATGGCGTCGCTGATCCTGCACGGCGACCTGAACACGCCGAACCCCGAACCGCCGATCAGGCGTCCGCTGTATGTCCGGCCGGTCATGTACCCGCAGCCGTACGGGTTTGGCGATGTCAGGGAAGCCATGCCGCCGGACCGTCTCTGCATCGACCTTATCTGGCGCGTCTTCATTCGCATGTTCGACGGCGAAGGCGGAGAAGATCCGACAGCGCCGACGGTGTGTATCGTCAACCTATCTCTCGGTGACGCCAAACGGCGCTTTGCCGGTGTGATGAGCCCGTGGGCGCGCCTGATCGACCGCCTTGCCTGGCGGCACAACGTCTTGATCCTTGTCAGCGCCGGGAACATCACGGAGCGCGTGCCGCTTGAGAATGTCGATCAATTGACGCATTTCGAGAATGCGGACGCTGATGAACGTCAGGCTATGTTGCTCCGCTCGATACTGCGTCAGCGTGCGAACCGACGATTGCTCGCACCTTCGGAAGCCGTCAATGCACTGACGGTCGGTGCCGCTCATAACGATAACCTCGCGTCGAACGGACAACGTGAGATGACAGTCGATCCGTATACAAGTCCGGCGCTCCCGAATATGAGTTCGGCGCTGGGGCTGGGCTTCAAACGCGCGATCAAACCGGAGATCCTTTTTCCCGGCGGCTCGGAACAGGTTCGCGCGAGTTCAACCCATGCGCCTATCGAGGTCAGCCCCGTAACGCCGCCGGGGGATTTTTTCGGCATCGGCGTGGCCAGTCCTGGACCTGCCGGCGTGACAAACCGCAAGGGCAATATGAGCGGCACCAGCGTCGCCACGGCGCTGGCGACACACAATGCCTTGCGCATCCTCGAAGCGCTGGAAGACCTCCCAGAGGACGATCCGGCGCATCCGGAGGAAATCAACCGAAAATATCTCGCCGTTGTCCTCAAGGCGTTGCTCGTTCACAGCGCCCGCTGGGACAGGAACGCTACGGACGCGCTCAAGAAGACCATTATCGCCGAGAACGGGAAACTGCACTGGGAACACGAGCGGGACGAAGTCAGCCGATTTCTCGGCTTCGGGTGTCCGGATATCGAGCGCGTCGTCGATTGCGCCGAGAACCGTGCAACCTTGATCGGCTGGAACACGATCGGATCAAAGGAAACGGATCGGTTCGCGGTGCCGCTTCCCGCTGAGCTGGAAGGAACGGCCGGGTTCCGGGCGCTGTCGGTCACAATCGCGTGGCTGACGCCTATCACGCATTTGCACCGCATGTACCGCCTGGCGAAGTTCCAGGCTGGTCCCAGCGGCGACGAGAAGTTCTCTATCGGTGCCAGCAACGCGAAGCAACAGCCGTCGTACAACGCGCTCGGCAAAGGTGCCATCTATCACCGGCGCTGGGAAGGCGAAGAGGCCGCGGAGTTCGTTGATGACGGCAATCTCGTACTCGATATCACATGCTTACCGGCAGCCGGTGAGCTGGACGATCCGATCACCTATGCCGTGGTCGCAACCCTGGAAGTTGGTCAGAATGTCGCTGTACCGGTCTATGAGCGCGTTCGCGAGCGGCTGCGAGAGATCGTCCGCGTCCCGGCCTGATGAGCTCGGCTTCCGCAGCACGGCTCGTGGCTAAAACTTAGAGGGTCTTCCTCTCGATCTGAATCGAACAAGGTTATTCCCATTCGTTCCACCCCATGATTCTGTACCCGCAAGTGACACGGGAGGCAGATATGGGGGCGTTGGTACGGATTGGACCTTTGGCGCGTGGGGCGGCGGCGCAGATTCCCCGTCGCTGCAACTGCGGAACTCGAGTCGTTCATGCGTCGAGATGTCGTGCCGCGTCGGCGATCGCGTCGATGGTCTGCGCCATGTCGTCCTCCGTCAGCGCCAGGCACGTATAGATCTTGCCCGGGGCCTTCAGGATACCGCGCTCACGCAACAGGGTATTGAAGCGATTTGTGCGTGCCGTGTCGCTCTGCAGCACGTCACGGTAGTTGGCCACCGGTTTGTCGGTGAACACGACGTCGAACAGCGTGGGATCGCCAACGATCCGGTGTGCGATGCCGGCAGTGTCGAGATTCTCGCCAAGCGCCGCCATGATTCGCTCGCCGCAGCCGCGGATGTGCTCGTAGGCGCCTGGCCGACGCAGGATTTCCATGGTCTTGAGTCCGGCTGCCGAGGCGACCGGATTGCCGCTCAGCGTGCCGACCTGCATGAGGAAGCGGTCGCCCGCGGTCGCCTTGTCGAAATGCGCCATGATCTCTGCACCACCGGCGATCGCCGCCAGCGGGAACCCGCCGCCGACGATCTTGCCCAGGGTGCAGACATCGGGCGTCACACCGTAAAGCTCCTGTGCGCCGCCGTAGGCGAGGCGGAAGCCCGTGACGATCTCGTCGAAGATCAGGACGATGCCGTGTTTCGCCGTCTCCTCGCGCAGGCATTCGAGATAGCCCGGTGCGGGCGGAATCAGACGCTGCAAGGGCTCCACGATCACCGCTGCGATCTCGTCACCGTGTTCGTCGAGCAACGGGCGAATGAAGTCGGGATCATTGAACGGCGCGACGAGAACCGCGTCGCGCACCGTCTCGGGAATGCCGGCGGAGTCAGGCACCGGTTGGGGGAAGTTGACCATGGTCTGGGGCGCCAGGCTCATCTGTGCCTCGGCCGACATGCCGTGGTAGCCGCCCTCGAACTTCACGATCTTGTCGCGGCCGGTATGGGCGCGCGCCAGCCGGATCGCATACATATCGGCCTCGCCGCCGGTGCTGACGAAACGCACATGCTCGGCACAGGCCACCGCGGTGCAAATCTCCTCGGCCAGCTTGATGCCGGTCGCGTTGGTCGCGAAGAAGGTCATGCCCCGGTGAATCTGCTCGATCGACGCCTCGACGACCTCGGGGTGGCCGTGACCCAGCAGCATCGGACCCGAACCGATCAGATAGTCGATGAACTCGTTGCCGTCCTCGTCGCGGACGCGGGCGCCCTTGCCCTCGCGGATCACGATACCGGGATCGAAGTTGCCGAAGCCGCCGGCGGGCAGGACCTGCCTGGCGCGCTCCCGCCAGCTTTCCAGTTGCGGTTTCACGTTCACCATCGGGGCCTCCTTGTCAGGCGTCGGTGCGGGGCAGGGTGCTTGCGGGATCGTATGCCGGTTCCGCCAGAACGCGAGCCCTGCGTGGTTTGCCCATGATCACGACATCGAGCTCGGTGCCGGGTTCGGCCGCTTCGGGCTGCACATAGGCGAAGGCCAGAATCTTGCCCACGGTGTGACCGAAGGCGATCGAGCTTGTCGTACCCACCGTCCTGCCGCCAAGCTGGACCGCCTCGCCGCCATGGCCGTCCGTGTCGCCGTCGGGTTCGATCTCGAGATAGGCGCAGACCCAGGGCAGGCGGTTGGCGGCCGCGCTGGCTTCGGTCCGGACCTTGCCGACGAACTCGCCCTTGTCGAGCTTCACGAAGCGCATCACGTCGGCTTCCGGCAGGGTCACCTCGTTGGTCAGTTCGCCGGCACCCTTGAAGCCCTTTTCCATGCGCATGGCGTTCATCGCGAAACTGCCGTAGTCGGCCACGCCATGGGCTTCGCCCGAGGCCCAGAGCGCGTCGTAGACAGCCAGCATCGCCTCGCGCGGGCCGTGGATTTCCCAGCCCAGTTCACCGGCATAGGACATGCGCAAGGCCCATATCGGATGCCCCGCAACGGTGATCTCGCGGGCGGTCAGCCAGCGGAACGACGCGTTGTCGAGACCGGCGTCGGTGTTGGCCGCCAGTACCTCGCGCGATTTCGGGCCCTGCAGCGCGATCGCCGACCACGCCGTCGAGCGGTCGATGACCCCCACGTCCTCCCCCTCGCGATGGTTCGCAAGGTGGTCCAGAAGGCGCTGCTCAAAGAAGGCGGCGCAGACCAGGTAGAAGCGGTCGCCGGCCAGTCGCACCACCGTCAGCTCCAGTTCGATCCGGCCACGCCGGTTCAGCATGTGCGTCAGCGCGATACCGCCGATCCTGCGCGGCAGGCGGTTGGCCACCAGGCGGTCGAGAAAGGCCTCGGCGTCGGGGCCGGCAACCTCAATCTTGGTGAAGGCCGAGATATCCATGATGCCGACACCTTCGCGCACGGCCTTCACCTCGGCGGCGATCATGTCGTGCACCACGTTGCGGCGGAACGAGTAACGGTCCTCCCGGGCGACGCCGTCGCGCGCGAACCAGCGCGGACGTTCGTGGCCGAAGACCTCTTCGTAGACCGCACCCTTCTCCTTCAGACGTTCGTAGAGCGGGGAGGGTTTCACGGGGCGGCCAGCCAGGCGGTTGAAGTGGGGGAAGGGGATTTCGTGGCGCAGGCAGTAGTCCTCCTTCGCCTTGATCACCTGCCAGTCCTTGTCGGCATAGTCACCGAAACGTCGCGGATCGTAGTCGCGCATCGAGAGGTCGGCAGCGCCGTGCACCATCCAGCGCGCCAGTTCGCGGGAAAGTCCGGGGCCCCAGCCGATGCCGATCTGGGTGCCGCAGCAACACCAGTAGTTCTTCGCGCCCGGCGCCGGGCCGATCAGCGGGTTGCCGTCGGGCGGATGGGAGATCGCGCCGTGCACCTCACGCCTGATGCCGAGCTCCGAGAAAATCGGCATGCGGCCCATGGCATTCTCAAGCCAGGGCATGATGCGCTCGTAGTCGGCCTCGAACAGCTCGTTCTCGGCCTCCCACGGGCAGTGGTCGAGCCACACCGTGTTCGGGTTCTCCTTCTCGTAGATTCCGATCAGGCCCGATTTCTGCTCCATGCGGATGTAGCCCGAGACAAGCTTGTCGTCGCGCACGACGGGAAGCTCATGGTCGAGTTCCCTGAACTCCGGCACCGTGTCGGTGACGAAGTAATGATGGGTCATCGAGGTCATCGGCAGCTGCAGGCCGCTCCACTCGCCCATCTGGCGGGCATAGGTGCCCCCGGCATTCACGACATGCTCGCACAGGATGTCGCCCTGCCCGGTCGAGACCTTCCATTCGCCGTTGGCCTGCCGCCTGATGTCGGTCGCCCGGCAGCGACGGATGATCTTCACGCCGCGCTGGCGCGCACCGGCCGCCATCGCCTGGGTGACACCCGAGGGGTCGACATGGCCGTCTTCGGGCGTGTGGAGCGCACCCAGCACGCCATCGAGATTGTAGAAGGGATGGAGTTCGGCGATGCGCTCCCTGCCGACCAGCTCGATCGGGAAACCGAGCGCCGCGCCGACCGACAGCGTCTGGCGCAGCCAGTCCATCTCGTCCACGGTGTAGGCTAGGCGGAATGAGCCGCAGCCGTGCCAGGTCACCGAATGACCGGTCTCTTTTTCGAGCGCACCCGAATAGAGCCTGATGTTGTAGTCGACGCACTTGCCCAGCGTGAAGCTCGAGGTCGAGTGCGTGATCTGACCGGCAGCATGCCAGGTCGAACCCGATGTCAGCTCCGCCTTTTCGAGCAGGACCACGTCGGTCCAGCCTTCGTGAGCCAGATGATAGGCAAGGCCGCAGCCCATGACGCCGCCGCCCACGATGACAACGCGGGCGGTTCCGGGAAGAGAGGTCGCCACAACAGGGCTCCTTCGCGCGAGTCGAAATCTGTTGCGAAGCGTTATGGTACAAATGTACGTTCGTCAATCATGAATCAAACAATCATACCAAACAAGCGGCGCGGCGATCCCCAGACCGTCCTGGCGGCGATGGCCGACGGCCTGACCGACCTCACGCCGGAAACGCGGAAAGCAGCCGCCTATGTTCTGGAAAACCCCAACGATGTGGGTGTCAGTTCCATGCGCGAGCTCGCCGGTGCCGCGCGGGTCAAGCCGAACACGCTGGTGCGGCTTGTGCGCAACTTCGGCTTCGAGGGCTACGACGATTTTCGCGAACCCTTCCGTCAGGAAATCCGGCGCGGTGCCGTAGCCTTTCCCGACCGGGCACGCTGGCTTCAGTCGCTCTCGGAACGCGGTGCGCTGGGCGGGCTCTACGCCGAGGTGGCGGCAAGCATCATCGCGAACATCGAGCAGAGTTTCGCCGCGACCGATCCGGAGCATGTGAAGGCTGCGGCCGATGCCATCGTGGCGGCGTCGCACACCTATGTGCTGGGCGTGGGCATCAACCATACGCTGGCGCACAACTTCGCCTATCTCGCCGACATGGCGCTCGACAACGTGATTGCCATCCCGCGCCACGGCAGCCTCGCCATTGATGACGTGTCGCGGGCCGGTTCCGACGATGTCGTTCTGGCGATGACCTTCAAGCCCTATCGCGCCGAGATCCTGGATGCCGTTGCCCTGGCCCGCGAACAGGGTGTCACGGTGATCGGTATCTCCGACAGCCCGGCGTCACCTGTTGTGGCCGGCAGCGAACACGGCTTTGTCGTGCAGACCGGCACGCCGCAGTTCTTCACGTCAGCGGTGGCGGCCGGTGCGTTGCTGGAAACGCTGATCACCTTCGTGATCGCCGATGCCAGCCCGGATGTGATTGCCAACACCGAACGCTTTCACGAGCGGCGTCGTTTGCTCGGCATCTACCGGGACGACGATCGGGAGTGGTGATACGCATGGCGGCACCATAACAGGTGCGGCAACAGTGGAAATCCGTCGCGCGATCGGGAACATTCGGCATGCGTTCAAGAGGAGGGATGCCGTGACCAGGATTTACGAGCAGGGCCTGGGCCCGAACCCGGCGAACCATGTTCCGCTCTCACCCGTTTCCTTCCTCAATCGCACCGCGGCGGTCCATCCCGAACGCACCGCCGTGATCCACGGTCCCCTGCGCCGTAGCTGGAGCGAGACCGCCGAGCGCTGCCGCAGGCTGGCATCGGCCCTGCAGAAGCGCGGCTACGGCAAGGGCGACACGATCGCCATCATGGCCCCCAACGTGCCGGAGTTTCTGGAGGCGAGCTTCGGCGTGCCGATGATGGATGGTGTGCTGAATTCGCTGAACATAAGGCTCGACGCCAAGGCTATCGCCTTCATTCTCAACCACGGTGAAGCCAGGGTTCTGATCACCGACCGCACCTTCGCCGATGTCATCGACGAGGCCCTCAAGGGTGTGGAGAACCCTCCGCTGGTCGTCGATATCGACGATCCCCAGGCCGATGGCGCAGGTCGTCTGATCGGCGAGATGACCTACGAAGACCTGCTCGCCGAGGGCGAACCGAAGGCCCATTTCGGCGGGCCGGCCGACGAGTGGCAGGCCATCGCGCTCAACTACACCTCGGGCACCACGGGCGACCCCAAGGGTGTCGTCTATCACCACCGTGGCGCCTACATGAACGGACTCGGCAACATCGTCACCTGGGCGATGCCGCATTACCCGGTCTACCTCTGGACCCTGCCGATGTTCCACTGCAACGGCTGGTGTTTCCCCTGGACCGTCACGGCAATGGCCGGCACCCATGTCTGCCTGCGCGCCCTCACGGCCGATGCCATCCTCTCGGCCATTGGCGAGCACGAGGTCACTCACCTCTGCGGCGCGCCGATCGTGATGAACATGATGATGACCGGCGGCGACGCGCTGTGGGATGCGATCAGGCATCCGGTAAGGATGATGACCGCCGGTGCCGCCCCGCCCGCGGCCGTGCTCGAGCGCATGGAAGCCCGAGGCGTCGAGGTCACGCATGTCTATGGCCTCACGGAAGTCTACGGCCCGGCCACCGTCTGCGCCTGGAAGCCGGAGTGGGACGACCTGCCGTCCGACGAGAAGTCCGCTGTGAAGGCCCGGCAGGGGGTCACCTATGTCGTTCAGGAAGGCCTGATGATTGCCGATCCCCAGACGCTTGAGCCGGTGCCGCAGGACGGCAAGACCATGGGTGAGATCATGATGCGCGGGAACATCACCATGGCGGGCTACCTCAAGAACGGGCCGACCACGGAGCGCTCGTTCGAGGGTGGCTGGTTCCATTCCGGCGATCTCGCCGTCTGGCACGACGACGGTTACATTGAGATCAAGGACCGCTCGAAGGACATCATCATCTCCGGCGGCGAGAACATCTCGACCATCGAGGTCGAGGGCGTGCTCTACAGACACCCGGCGGTGGCCGAGGCCGCCGTCGTCGCCAAACCCGACGAGACATGGGGCGAGACCCCCTGCGCCTTCGTCACCCTGCGTCCCGGCGAAGAGGTGAGCGCCGAGGAGATCATCGCGTTCTGCCGGGATAATCTCGCGAGCTTCAAATGCCCGCGCTGCGTCGTCTTCACCGACTTGCCCAAGACCTCGACCGGCAAGATTCAGAAGTTCGTGCTGCGGCAGCGCGCGGCTGAGGTCTGATTGTCCGATGCTTCCGGATGATTTCGTCGCCATGTTATCGCGGCGCTGTCGCGAACGAGGCCTGTTCGGGGCGCGTTCTTATCCCTGTGACGGCGCGCTGTACGAGGCCGGCGACCGGCCGGTTTCCTGGAAAAGGACGGTCGCCTCTGGCGCGCCGTCATCAAGGCCACCGGGGACGGCAGCGAGACCGACCTGGCCAGCCTCCACAGGGCACAGGCTGCGACCGGTTGCAACAGCGGAACCGAACCGCACGATCGGCAGGTTCTGACCGGTCTGAAACCTGCTCCAGGCGCTATTCATCGAGCGTCCGGCCGGTGCCACAGACACGGTTCTGGCGCATGTAGCGACGGTAGCGGTCGGCGTCATAGGGCCGACCACGGTGCAGCAGGCAGCGGTTGTCCCAGATCACCAGGTCGCCCGGCGACCAGCGGTGCTGCACGATGTTCCCGGGGCGGGTCGCCCGGTCGTTGAGGTCGTCGATCAGCTGCCGGCTTTCTTCCATCGACCAGCCGACGATCTCGCGCGCATGCGATCCCGTGTAGTGGCTCCTGCGCCCGTTGGCCGGATTGGTGCGCACAAGTCTCTGCTCGATCGGCGGCAGCGAGGCGGCGAGCGAGGCCTTCACCGGTGCAACCTTGCTGCGCGAGAAGACGTAGTCGTGGATCACGGTGAGATCGCCGATCCGGGTCCGGGTTTCGTCGGACAGGCGTTCGTAGGATGCGCGGCAGCTCACGAACTCCGTCTCGCCGCCTTCGTCGGGCACCTCGTAGGCATAGGTGATCGTGACGAAGGTCGGGATCTCGCGGAACGACGAGTCGGAGTGCCACATCTCGTTGCCGCGCCCGAACTTTGTCATCTCGTGGTCGTTGCCCTGCTGACTGCCGTCGTCGCCGATGTTGCCGATGGTGCCGAAGTAGTCAACCACGCCGTCGCGCCCGAACTTCACGTGCTCGACCTCCGGTTCGCCCAGCTGACGCGTGAAGGCGAGCTGTGTGTCGTCGTTCAGGCTCTGGTCGGGGAAGACCAGGAAGGAGTGGCTGTCGATGGCGCCGCGCACGGCCGCAAGGCTCTCGGGCGACAGCGGCACGCCGAGATCGATGCCGCGAATGCGCACGCCGAAATCGGAATGCAGGGGTTCGATGGAGAATTCGGCCATGGGCGCTCCCGTATCGTTGGTGCACCGAAGCTTGCACCAATTCGTCGCTGTGCCATACGGGCTTTCGACTGTCTTCCGGGGGTTTCATGCGTTGTGAGGTCGTGGCGATCGGGACCGAACTGTTGCTCGGCCAGATCGTGGACAGCAATTCGTCCTGGATCGGCGAGCAGCTCGCGCTTGCCGGTATCGATTCGCTTTACCAGACCAGGGTCGGCGACAACTTCGCCCGGATGGAGGCGACCTTGCGTCAGGCGCTGGAGCGCAGCGATGCCGTGATCTGCTGCGGTGGGCTGGGCCCCACCCAGGACGACATCACCCGTGATGTCATCGCCGCCATCATGGGCGTCAGGCTGGTGCGCGACGAAGGGATCGTGGCACGCATCAAGGCCATGTTCGACGAGCGCAGCCGCGAGATGACCGACAACAACCGTCGTCAGGCCGACATTCCCGAAGGTGCCGCCGTGATCGCCGAGATGCCCGGCACGGCGCCGGGCATGGTCTGCCCCGTGGGTGAGAAGGTGATCTATGCCGTTCCCGGTGTACCCCATGAGATGAAGGAGATGATGCTGGGCACGATCCTGCCCGATCTGCAGCGCCGCAGGGGTGCCGCTGCCGTCATCCGCAGTCGCGTGCTGAAGACCTGGGGGCTGAGCGAATCCGGCCTCGCCGGGATGATGGATGCCCGTTTCACCGAACTCGATACCCTGGGCAATCCGACGCTCGCCTTCCAGGCCAGCGGTATCGAAGGCATCAAGGTCCGCGTTACCGCCAAGACCGATGACGAAGCCTCTGCGTTCGTCTTGCTCGATCAGGAGGAGGCCCTGGTTCGCGGGATCGTCGGCGATCATCTCTTCGCGGTCGATGACGACACGATGGAGACTGTCGTGCTGGCCGAGGCACGGCGGCGTGGCTGGCGCCTCGCCGCCCACGAGAGCCTGACCGGTGGCGTGCTGGCCTCGCGCATGACCTTGAGCGATCCGGAGATGGCCGTGTTTCGGGGCTCCATCGTGGCCGGTGCGGTCACGGAGGAGGGGCCGTGCGAGGTCCGTGCCGTGATCGCGGCGGGCAAGGCGCGCCAGCGCTTCGGCACAGACCTCGGTATCGCCGCGGTCGCGCCAGTTGAGGCCGACGAGGCGGTGCAGGGCTCGGTCTGCCTCGGCATGGTTCACGGATCCGGCGAGCACGCGACGACTGTGGCGCTGTCCGGCGACCGCAACCGTCTGCGCAACCATGCCGTCATCAGCCTGCTCGACTTCGTGCGCAAGACCATGAAGCACGACAGCTGAAACCGATGGCGCTGCCGCGCAGCGGGCTCGGGGCCGCGCTTGTTCTGTTGCTGCCGGCCGTCTCGATCCTGTCGGGCGTCGACGGGATGGCGAAGTATCTCTCCGGCATCGGCTATTCCGTTCTCCAGATCGTCTGGGCACGTTATGTCTTCCAGACCCTGCTGACCTTTCCCTTCGCCTGGCGCAAACACGGTCGTGCGCTGTTGCGTCCGACCGACCTGCCCGCACAGGCGGCCCGCAGCCTGCTGCACGCCACCTCGACCTTTCTGATCTTCATGGCCTTCGCCCGCATGCCGCTGGCTGACGCCATCGCGATCTTCTTCGTCTATCCCTTCGTCGTCACCGCGGTCGCGCCGTTGATGCTGGGCGAGCGGGCCGGCTGGCGTCGCTGGGTCGCCTGCATCGTCGGCTTTCCGGGCACGCTCTTCGTCATCAAGCCCGACTTCGGCGGGCTTGAGGCCGGCGCGATCTTCTCGATCGCGGGCAGCATCGCCTTTGCCTTCTACATCCTGCTCACCCGCCGCGTGGCACTCAGCACCGACGCGACCATGACGATTTTCCTGCAAGGCCTCGTCGCGGCCGTGGCGCTGTCGTTCGTGGTGGCGCTCGACTGGCGCATGCCCGATCCCGGGGTCTGGCTGCTGCTGGTCGCGCTCGGCGCGGTGTCGGCGCTCGGGCATTTCATGATTATCCGCGCCTATACCCACGCCCCGGCCTCGCTCCTGGCGCCCTTCGGCTACTTCGAGATCGTCGCGGCGACGATCATCGGACTTACGGTGTTCGGAGACTTCCCCGATGCCTGGAGCTGGCTCGGCATCGCCATCATCGTGGCGAGCGGGATTTACATCTCTTGGCGCGAGCGTCGCGTCACAGCATCGACTTGACGGAAATCACCCCGGCGCGGGCCTCGTCTTCCTCGCAGACGCTTCTGTCGCCGGGCTTCAGGCAGGCCTCGGCGAAACCATCGGGATCGAGCTCCACGCCGCGTGAAACCTGTCGTGAAACAAGCGTTGAGAGGTGGCCGATCTTTCGATTGTGGTCCGCCAGTGATCAATGTCACCGGATATGATGCACGAAATGTTGACTCAGAGGATGTCGAGAACGTTCCCGGGCGGGCGTCCCAGCGCAGCCTTGCCGCCTTTGGTCACGATCGGGCGCTCGATCAGGATTGGATTGGCCGCCATTGCGGCGATCAGGTCGTCGCGCGACTTGCCGTCTTCGGCCAGGCCCAGTGCTTTGTAGGGCTCTTCCTTCTTTCGCATGAGATCGCGCGGTTCCATGTCGAGCGCGGTCAACAGACCGTCCAAGGTCGCGGCATCGGGCGGTGTTTCCAGATAGAGCACGACATCAGGTGCGATGCCGCGCTCCTCCAGCAGCGCCAGGGTCTGGCGCGATTTGCTGCAGCGCGGGTTGTGGTAGATCGTCACCGACATGATGCTTGCTCCTGTCCCGGCGTTGTCGCCACGATGCCCTCAAAGTCCGGGGGCTTCCAGTCCGTCGGCAATCGCTTCCCGGATGTCGGGGTGTCAGCGGAGAGTTATCTTGCCAAGTGCCGGATCTGCCGCCGGCTGTCCTGAGGGTTGGCCGGCCGGATCCTCGACCAGCTCGACGGTGATGCCCTTCGGGATCGGTCATGGAGACCGCGCGGTCGATGTCGGCGACGGCGAAGCTCGCATGATCGAACGATGTGATCCGTGCCACGGTCAGTCGACGGAGAGCGCGAGGATACGGGAGATCTGGCAGAGCGGGCGATCGCTCTCCCGGGACCAGGCGTTGAAGGCGTCCCGGGCCTTCTTCCTGTCGCCCCTGGCGGTCGGCTTCTTCGCGACGACACCGTTGTCGATCAGCCCCTGAACGACGTCGCCGGTGAGGACGAAGGTGTCCTTGCCGACCATGCGCAGGAAGTAGGGGGCGGAGTTGCCGCCGAGCTGTTTGAAGTCCTTCGCCAGCCGATCCCACAGGCCCATGACATCGTCGCCGGGCCAGTCGGCCAGCCACCGGCCGAAGCTGCCGTGGTCCCGGATGACCTGCTGCATTGCGGCGGCATTCGCGCGCACGGAACTGATCTTCGCCCAGTGGCGGATGATCGCCGTGTTCGACATGCAGGCTTCCATCTCCTCGTCGTCCATCAGCGTGATGCGTCCGGGGACGAAGCCGTGGAAGACCTCCTCGAAGGCCGGCCACTTGTTGTCGACCATGGAGTACTTGAGGCCGGCGCGGAACACGCGCCGGCACATGTCGGAGAGATAGCGGTCGTCGCTCATCGCGGTCAGCTCGTCTGCCGTTTTCGGCACGGGCATGAGGGCCTCGAGCTTGTCTGCGCCTCCGGTGCGTTTCAGGGCACGCTTCTCGATCGAAGCGAACGTCGCCACGGCTCAGCGATCCTTGAGAGCGTTGACGCACGCAAGCGCGCCGTCACGCACCAGGGCGTGGTCCGAGGCAGCGAGCACCATGTCGTAGCCGCGCGCAAGCATGGCGGCGGCATCGTCGTGGTCGGCTGGAATGCCGCCGAGCCAGCGGCCCGATGCCTTGATCTTGCGCTCGGCTGTTTCCAGAAGGTCGACGGCTTCCGCCGATGTCTGGTCGTCCAGCCTGCCAATCGAGCTCGAAAGGTCGTTGCGGCCGATGAAGAGCATGTCGATGCCGTCGATCGCGCCGATCGCTTCGAGATTGTCCACCGTGTGGGCAGTCTCCACCTGCGTCATCACAAAGATGTCCCGGCCCCTGGTCGCGACGAAGTGGTCCTTCTCGTAGCCGTAGCGCGCCGCACGCACATTGCCAGGTGCCACGCCACGCAATCCAAGCGGGGGCAAAAGGCAGGCGTCGGCCACGGCTTTCGCATCCTCGGCGGTCTCGACCATCGGTACCATCAGGCCATCGACGCCGGTGTCGAGCGCTTTCTTGACGACGTTGATGTCGTTGGCCGGGACCCGAAGGAAGGCCGCGCTGTCGCCGCCGGCGCGGATCGCCTGCTGCTGGCCGATCGCGGTCATGGCGTCGCCGGGGCCATGCTCCTGGTCGATCATGATCAGGTCGAAGCCTGCGCCCGCCATGATCTCGGTCGCGATCGGGCTTTCCATGTTGACCCAGCCGCCCAGCAGCTTGCGACCCTGGTTCAGGGCATCGCGAATCGAGTCGCCACGAGGCATGGTCAACGTCCTTTCATCAGGTCAGCGTGCATCGGCGTCCTGTTCGGTAAAGGTCGGACGCAGAAGGAAGGCCGGCACGTAGGGGCCTTCGCCGAACGGTATACGGTCGGGACGGACCTTGTCCTTGTCGGACTTCCCGGCTTTCCTGGTGGGCTTGGCGTCCGTCGTCTCCTCGGATTTCGCCTTGTCGGCGGACTTGCCGCCGCGGCGTCGCCGGCTGCGCCTGGGCTTGTCCTCGGCCGCCGACAGCTCTGCGACGTCGGGCGTGTCCGGTGTGTCCTCAGCCGCGGGCTCGGGTGCCGCCGGTGCGGCCGTGGCGATGCCCGGGATGCTGACCGTCTTCACGCCCTCGAACCTGGCCATGGGCAGGTCGCGCTTGATCAGGTTGGTGACGGCCTGCAGCGGCTTCGCGTCCTCGGGCGTGGCGAAGACATAGGCGCGGCCGCGATGGCCGGCCCGGCCCGTACGGCCGATGCGGTGCACATAGTCCTCGGCGTTGACCGGGACATCGAAGCAGAAGACATGACTGACGCCGAAGACGTCGATGCCGCGCCCCGCCACGTCGGTGCACACCAGCATATTGGCATCGCCGTCCTTGAAAGCGGCCAGCGCCACCTCGCGTTCGGGCTGTGCCATGTCGCCCTGCATCCGGACTGCGTTGAGGCCGTGGCGCTTGAGCGAGCGGTGCAGGCTGTCGACGTCCTTCTTGCGGTTGGCGAAGATCATTGAGCTTGTCACGCTCTCATGACTCAGCAGCTCGCGCAGGGCGCGGCCCTTGTCACGTTCGTTGCCGACGGCGACCAGCCACTGCTCCACCGTTTCGGCGGGTGAGGCGGGCGGGGCGACCGTGACTTCCCTGGGATTGTGCAGGAAGCGGTCGGCGAGCTTGCGCACCTCTTTGGGCATCGTTGCCGAGAACATCAGCGTGTGGCGCAGCGGCGGCAGAAGCGAGCAAATCTTCTCGACGTCGGGGATGAAGCCCATGTCGAGCATGCGGTCGGCCTCGTCGATCACGAGGTGCTTCACGCCCATCATCAGGAGCTTGCCACGCTCGACCATGTCGAGCAGGCGGCCCGGGGTGGCGATCAGGATGTCGATGTTGCCGCTCAGCGCCTGTTCCTGCTGGCGCATGTTGTTGCCGCCGATCAGAAGTGCTGCGGCCAGATCGGTGTGCTGGGCGTAGATCCCGAAGTTTTCGAGGGTCTGCTGCGCCAGCTCACGCGTCGGCGACAGGATCAGCGCACGCGGCATGCGCGCCTTGGCCTTGCCGCCGGTCAGGATGTCGATCATGGGCAGCACGAAGGCCGCCGTCTTGCCGGTGCCTGTCTGTGCGCAGCCCAGCAGATCGCGACCCTGCAGTGCGACGGGAATGGCTTGCAGTTGGATGGGGGTGGGTTCCCGGTAACCGGCGAGTTCGATCGCCGCCAGGACCTCCGGGCTCAGGCCCAAGTCTTCGAATGTCATACGTGGTCAAGGCTTCCGACGCGCCGATCGCGTCACAGGTGTCGTGTCTCGCCTCCGGTGTGCGGGCTAGATACCGTTTGGCACCCGAATCGTCAATCCGGCGTGCCGTTTCGCGCAGGGTTCAAGGGACAAGGAATTCCGGCACCGAGCGGTTCGGACGGTTCGGGTCGACACGCGGAAAGGCCTTGTTTGCCGCGGCCGTCGTCGCGATACCAAGCTGCGGTGCCGTTGGCGTTGTGATGGCTGCAACCACGCCGCGGGCGCTGCTGATCGGCCGATCGTCGTTGCAGAACGTGATCACCACGTGGGATTTGCCGTCGATCGGGCCCAGTGTTTCGCGGTCGACATCACCCGAGCAGCAGGCCCTGTCGTCGACCTGAACCGGGGCGTCGATCACGACGGCGATGTGGAAATTGCCCCGCTCCGAACCGTCTGGTGTGGCGGTCAGCCGGCCGAAGGGAAGCCACGGGATGTCGTGCAACGCCTGTTCGACCATTGCAGTCTGGCCGGCGATCTCCGCATCGGACCCGTTCGAGATCAGCCTCAGCGGCATGTCCCGGCCCTCGGCGGCATAGCGCAGAAGTTCCGGAGAGTAGAGCGAGTAGTATTGGACATTGCGCACCGTCACGCCGTTCAGCGCCGTCGCGCATGCGGCAAGCAGCAGGGTGCACAGGCTCAGGATTGCGGCTCTCATGACCGCGATATGTTGGGTCCCGGGCGCACCTGCAAGTCAAACAATGGCGAGATGCGCGCGATCACTGCGATGACCGCTGGTTCGACGAGGAGGAGGTCGCCCCGGAAAACACGGATGGCACTGCCAAGGGCAACTGGGGAAGCGCCCGATGCCGCGCCAACCCGAACCTTCCGGGTTCTGGAGACGGACTCGCTTCGCCGGTCGCCGATTGTCGGCGACCAGATCTAGATATCGAGGTCGGTGACTTCGCCGGCGTGTTCCTGGATGAACTTGAAGCGCAACTCCGGCTTGCGGCCCATCAGGCTCTCGACCCGCTTGAGCGTCTCGCGTTCGCCATCCTCGGGGATCTCGACGCGCAGCATGGTGCGCGTCGCAGGGTCCATGGTGGTTTCCCTGAGCTGCGCCACCGGCATCTCGCCCAAGCCCTTGAACCGGCTGATCTCCACCTTCGCTCCCTTGAAGTGCTCCTTCAGGAGCGCATCCTTGTGGGGGTCGTCGCGCGCGTAGACCACGTCGCCGGCGCGCGCCAGGCGGTAGAGCGGAGGCACGGCGAGATAGAGATGGCCGTTGCGGATCAGCTCCGGCATCTCGCGATAGAAATAGGTCATGAGTAGCGATGCGATATGTGCGCCGTCGACATCGGCGTCGGTCATGATGACCACGCGGTCGTAGCGCAGGTCGTCGCCGCGGTAACCCTTGCCGGGTGTGCAGCCCAGCGCCTGCATCAGGTCCTGCAGTTCCTGGTTCGCGCGCTTCCTGTCGTCAGACGCGCTCGCGACGTTCAGGATCTTGCCGCGCAGGGGCAGCACGGCCTGGGTCTCGCGGCTGCGTGCCTGCTTGGCCGAACCGCCGGCCGAGTCGCCCTCGACGAGAAAGATCTCCGTGCCGGCCGAGCCTGAGCGCGTGCAGTCGGCCAGCTTGCCGGGCAGGCGCAGCTTGCGCGCGGGTGCTTTTCGCTTGACCTCTTTCTCGGCCTTCTTGCGCCGGCGTTCCTCCAGCCGTTCGATGGCGAGCTGAAGCAGGTCGTTGGCGCCCTCGGGATCGCCGGTCAGAAAGTGGTCGGCATGGTCGCGGATGGCCTGGTCGACCAGGCGGTTCACGTCCGCGTTGACCAGCTTTTCCTTGGTCTGGCCCTGGAACTGAGGGTCCCGGATGAAGGCCGACAGCAGGATCACAGCGCCGCCTGTCACGTCGTCGGCCGAGAGCTTGTCGGCCTTTTTCACGCCGACCCGCTCGCCATAGGCGCGCAGAGCCTTGGTCAGTGCGTTGCGCAGGCCGTTTTCATGGGTTCCACCCTCGGGTGTGGGCACGGTGTTGCAATAGGTCGAGATGTAGCCTTCGCCGTCATAGGGCCACGTGATTGCCCATTCGACCCTGCCGGTCTCGTCGGCCAGCGCCGCCGAGCCCAGGAACGGCTTGGGATTCGCCGTGGGGCGCTTCTCGACCACGGCGGAGAGGAAGTCGCCCAGGCCGCCGGGAAAGTGGAAGACCGCCTCGGCCGGCGTCTCGTCCCTGATCAGCGCGGTGTCGCACGACCAGCGGATCTCAACGCCGCGATAGAGGTAGGCCTTCGAACGCGTCATGCGGAACAGGCGTGCGGGTCGCATCCGGGCGTCAGCGCCGAAGATCTCGGGATCGGGATGGAAGCTGACGGTCGTGCCGCGCCGGTTCGACACCTTGCTGACCTGCTTCAGCTTCGACGTGGGCTTCCCCCGTGCGTAGGTCTGGCGGAACAGGGCCTTGTCACGTGCCACCTCGACGGTCAGCACATCCGACAGCGCGTTGACGACGCTGACGCCCACGCCGTGAAGACCACCCGAGGTGGCGTAGACCTTGCCCGAGAACTTGCCGCCCGCATGCAGTGTGGTGAGAATCACCTCGAGTGCGGAGAGTTTCCTGTTCTTCGGATGCGGGTCGGTCGGAATGCCACGGCCGTTGTCGGCAACGGTGCAGGTGCCGTCCGCCTCAAGCCTGACCTCGATGCGGTTGGCTTGGCCCGCGACGGCCTCGTCCATGGCGTTGTCGAGGACCTCGGCGAAGAGGTGGTGAAGGCCACCCTCATCGGTTCCGCCGATGTACATGGCAGGGCGCCGGCGCACCGGCTCAAGGCCCTCCAGGACCTCGATGTCGCGCGCCGTATAGCCCGGTTTTGCGCCTGAAGGGGTGTCGAAAAGATCGTCCATCGCCGTGCGGACTATAGGGGGAACAAACGCCGCATCGCAAACAGATGATGGGCTTTGAGTGTGACAGGCCCGCAGTATTATTGCGGGTCGAAGGAACGTCTCACTTGCCCGAATCCGGTCGATGACGGCCCTTCCGGTCTGGAGGACGTGGCTTGCCTCCGTGGCCGTCATTGCCCGTGTCGTCCTTGCCGCGATGCTCGGCCTGATCCACGCCCGGCGCGATGTCGAAATGCGCGGGGATCCGGTTTGAGAAAACCGGGTCGCCATATGCGAACACGCTGTGTTAGGCCTCCACGATCATGGAAGACCACACGTCCCGCCGCACACGCTTGCAGCCCGTCGCGCTCGCGATCCAGGCCTACGCGTTGACGTTCCGTCAAAGCGAGACGGTTCTGCGTTTCTCCTGGGTCGCGGTGCTGGCGCTGGTCGTGCTCGGACGCATCGTCTCGCTCGATGCACCCGAGGTATCTCTCGAATCCGCGGAGCAGCAGGTTGCCCCGGGCTTTGTGGCGACGGTGATGCTTCTGGCGCTCGGTGCGGGCCTGGTTCACGCCATGGTGGGTGTGGCGTGGCATCGCGCGATCCTGCTCGGCGAGACCTTTGCCGATCGACGGGCCTATCTCCGCTTCGGCCCGCGCGAATGTCTCTACGGCGTGACCGGCGTGTTCTTCGCCATGTGCCTCATCATGGGCCTCAGTCTCGCACCGGTTGCGTTGTCTCAGGGCGGGGGCGGCGGATTTCAACTCTTTGCGGTGATCGTGGCACCGGTCGCGGCGACGCTGATCGTGGCGCGCAGCATGCTGGTGTTCCCGTCGATCGCGCTCGGCAAGGGCCCTGATCTCGCCATGAGCTGGCAGGCGACGCAGGGCAACGGCTTCACCGCGGCCGCCGCCCTGTTCCTGGTGCTGGGACCGATCATCGTCTTCGAGTTCCTGATGATCGGGATCGTTACCTCGATCGTGGCTGCCAACTACGGCATGTTGATCGAACTCGTCGTCAGCTTCGTCTCGACCACCGTGTTGATCCTGTTGTTTTCCGTAGTCGTTGCGCTGATGAGCCTTGTCTACCGGCAATTGGTAGATCCTGCATCCGACGATACGCCGGGGAACCCGGGCGCCTGGTAAAAGCGTGGCAGCCGCCGATCGTCCCGGCGTGCCTCAGTTGGCGGTCCTCGATCGGTCGTCGGTTGCGGAATCCCGCGTCCGCGCCGCATCGGAAACGTTGCGGTAGCGCCAGGTCCCGAACACGACGAACACCACGGCGCATGCCGCCATGGCGACGATGAAGCCATCAGGATCGAGCAGGTCCATGCCGATGCCCGCCAGTACAGGGCCCGTCATGCTGCCGATATGGGTTGTCATGACGAAGGCCGCCGTTGCCGGGCCGAGCTGGGCGGGTCCGAAGAGTTCGCCCAGGCGGACCAGCCCCACGGTGTAGAAACCGCTGCCCGCACCGCCCCAGACGATCAGCAGCGCCCAGGTCAGCCACGTGTTGTGGAACACAAGGGGGAGCAGAAGGATCGTTGTCAGGCACACCCCGCCGCATGCCACCAGCAGCAGGCGCCGGTCTAGCCGGTCGGCCAGCCAGCCGATTCCGACGGGTGCGATGGTGCCGCCGATCACCAGCGCCGACAGCAGACTGACCGCGTCGGCCTCGATCATGCCGCTGCGCACGCCATAGACCGGCAACTGCACGAACAACGCGACAAAGAGCACGCCCTCTACAAAGGCCCCCAGCATCGGCGTCGGTGCCTTGCGGATGGCGGCGAACAGCGTGGTCTTGTGGGAACTGCCGGCATCGGGCGCGGTGCCGAAGGCCAGCAGCAAAGGTGACATCGCGGCCGCAACGAGCATGGCGCTGATGTAGAAGGGCAGGTTGCCGGCCGTGCCGACCTGCCCCAGTACAAGCGGGCCGCAGATCATGCCGGCCGAGAACAGCGCGCCGTTGAGACCCACAATCTTGCCGCGGTTTGCGTCGGTCACCGCCGCATTGACCCAGATCTCGGTACCGACCCAGTGGAACAGCATACCAATCCCCATCAGGAATCGCAGGGCCAGCCAGACCCAGCTGTTGTCCGACAGCGTGAACGCCAGGATCACCGCGATATCCAGGGCTCCGGAGATGAAGATCACGCTCAGCAGGCTCATGCGCCGCGTCAGGATCGGCACCAGTGGGGCGAAGATGATCGCCGCCACATAGGGCATGGCCGCGTTGATGCCGTTGAACGTGGTCGAGATGCCCTGAGCTTCGAGATTGAGCGCGATCAGCGGGTTGAAAAGGCCGACGTTCACACCGATCACGCCCATGCCGATCAGGACAGCTGCAAGGCCCCGCGTGCGCTGGGCGGGGGTGAGGTTACGGGTCGGGCTCGTCGAACCGATGGTCATACTTGCTCGGATGCTGGTGTCGGATCGTGCCGGGGATGGCACCTGCAGCACTCTATCCCCGTCGGCCGACAAGAGGAACGTCGGCGTCGCGCCGGAATGCGGTCCAGGCGATCATGCTCTGAACGCAGTTCACCGTTCTGTCCCATCCGACCGACATGGAGTGAACCCGGATGAAGCTCGCACTGGAAACGCATGTCCCATCAAGTTCGATATTGCTCAGATCGAACATTCTTGTGGCGGTCGAGTGGGAAACATTGTCGTTCTCAGCAAGGGCATAGGCGCAGAAAGCAACATACCCCCCGTTCCCGTTGCTCTCGCGAATGTCGTAGCCTGGTAGGGCGTATCTCCCGAGGTCCAACCAATCGAACCGGCCTTCCAGTCGCGGTCTGCCTCGGCAGTGAAAAGCGTAAGTGACCCGCCGATCGTCTGACGCGCGGCGACAAGGCCCGTTATCACCAAAATGATGCAATCGGCGTTTGTTCGACCAACCCATGGTTCATCGCCGTATGTTTTCTTGGTGGGCTGACAAGTTCAACCTATGGCGAGGTGGGCCGACAAGAAAGCGCGCCGACGTTGTCGCCGGCGCGCTCCTTGTAACGGTCTGGGCCTGAGTGTCAGACGCTGTAGTACATGTCGAACTCGATCGGATGGGTGGTGGTCTCGAAGGTCGAGACTTCCTCCCACTTGAGCTCCATGTAGCCGCTCAGGATCTCGGCGTTGAAGACCTCGCCCTTCTTGAGGAAGTCGTTGTCGGCTTCCAGGTTCTCGAGCGCCTCGCGCAGGCTCGCGCAGACGGTCGGGATATCCTGCAGCTCCTCGGGCGGCAGGTCGTAAAGATTCTTGTCCATGGCATCGCCCGGATGGATCTTGTTCTCGATACCATCGAGACCGGCCATCAGCATGGCCGCGAAGGCGAGGTAGGGGTTGGCCGTGGGATCGGGGAAACGGACCTCGACACGCTTGCCGTTGGGCGAGGCCGCGAACGGAATACGGCACGAGGCCGAACGGTTGCGCGAGCTGTAGGCCAGCAGCACCGGAGCCTCGTAGCCCGGCACCAGACGCTTGTAGCTGTTGGTCGAGGCGTTGGTGAAGGCGTTCAGCGCCTTGGCATGCTTGATGATGCCGCCGATGTAGAACAGCGCGGTCTCCGACAGATCCGCATAGCCGTTGCCGGCGAAGAGCGGCTTGCCGTCCTTCCAGATCGACTGGTGGGTGTGCATGCCAGAGCCGTTGTCGAACATGACGGGCTTCGGCATGAAGGTCGCCGTCTTGCCGTAGCTCTGCGCGATGCGGTGCACGACGTATTTGTAGGCCTGCACGTTGTCGGCGCACGCCAGCAGCGTGTCGAAGGTCATACCGAGCTCGTGCTGGGCCGGTGCCACCTCGTGGTGGTGCTTGTCGATCGGAATGCCCATGGCCGCCATGGTGGTCAGCATCTCCGAGCGCAGTTCCGAGCCGGTGTCGACCGGGGCAACCGGGAAGTATCCACCCTTGGCGCGCGGACGGTGGGCCAGGTTGCCGTCGTCATGGTGCGTGCCGTCGTTGTAGGGGCCTTCCTCGCTGTCAAGGTGGTAGCCCATCGAATGCGCCTCGGTGGAGAAACGCACGCTGTCGAAGACGAAGAACTCGAGCTCCGGGCCGAAGTAGGCGGTGTCGCCGATGCCGGCGTACTGCAGATAGGCCTCGGCGCGCTTGGCGAGCGAACGCGGGTCGCGCTCGTAGGCCTGGCCGGTCGAGGGCTCGAGAATATCGCAGTTGATGATCAGTGTCGGCTGCGGCTCGAACGGGTCCATGGTGATAGACGTGGGATCGGGCATCAGCGTCATGTCGGACTCGTTGATCGCCTTCCAACCGGCGATGGAAGAGCCATCGAACATGATGCCGTCGGTAAACATGTCCTCGTCGATCATGCGCTGCGCCATGGTCAGGTGCTGCCACTTGCCCTTTGCGTCGGTGAAGCGCAGGTCGACGTAGGGAATGTCCTCGTCCTTGATCTTCTTCAGAATGGTTTCGGCGTCCGACACGTTGGTTCTCCTCTTGAGTCAGGGTTGAGGGGGGGGTAGGTCGTTGATATGATTCGTCAAACGGCGTCCGGTCCGCGCTCGCCGGTGCGAATGCGGATCGCATCCTCGACGGGGATGATGAAGATCTTGCCGTCGCCAATGCGGCCCGTTCGTGCGGCGTCCTCAATCGCCTGGACGGCGCGGTCGACCAGGTTGTCGTCCACCACCAGTTCGATCTTCACCTTGGGCAGGAAGTCGACGACATACTCGGCGCCGCGGTAGAGCTCGGTGTGGCCCTTCTGACGGCCGAAACCCTTGGCTTCTGTCACTGTCAGCCCCTGCAGCCCGACCTCGTGAAGCGCCTCCTTCACCTCGTCCAGCTTGAACGGTTTGATCACGGCCTCGATCTTTTTCATGGCGCACGTCCTTTGAACACGTAGGCCAATGAGCAGGATATGTGCCAAGTTGGCGATTTATCAAGAATTCAGGAATTTTATATAGTTGTGTGTAAGATATAAGAAATAAAATGAATATAGGGTGACAGTATTGGCATCATTTGCCTAATTTCTGTGCAACGTTCCCGTGGCCAAGGGCCGGTGTTTCGAGACTGTCATTCGGTCAGCGTTGTTGTCATATGTGGTGGAACGCAGATCGTACGGGAGGGTTGTCTGGCTGAGTGGCGTGACGGCCGAGCCAGGCCTCGCTACGGCGAGAGTTTCATTGAGCGCACGCGTTTGCTTGCCGGACATCCGATCCAGTCCTCGAAGTTCCACTGAATCGCCGACTCGGTGCCTGGCCTCGTCTTCGGATGGGTCGGGTCTGACGTTCCCAGGCCTGCTCGCCATGGTTCTCGCGGTCTATCTCTGTTCCGGCTCTCCGCGTTCCGTTTCGGCGCGATCGTCGAGCGTTACCTCAACCATCGCAGTCATGATGCAGCGTCAAGGCCGGCCACCCGGGACGCCACGCCGGAGGTGACGTCTTGACCTCGATCCGCGGCATCGACCGGCGCTACAGCCTCGATCGCAGCGACAGCATCCGCGAAGGTCGCGAGCGCCTCCTTGCCCTTGGGTGTGACGACGTAAACGCCGCGCTCGATCCGTTCGAACCAGCCATAGACGTCGCGCTGCAGGATCGATGCTGCGCGGTCGACGCCGGTCGCGCCCTTCAGTGCCTTCGGGCTGGTCGGCCCGTTCCGTGAGAGTTCGACCGCACAGCGCAGCGCGTCCTGGCGGTAGGCGGTCATGATCGGGCGGCCGCGGCCGCCGCCCACGGTGGGATCGCCGACCCGGCGCTGGAACTCGCCCAGAAGGCGTTGCTTCGCCTTGGGCCGCTTGCGCGGCTGGTAGGGGGCGGGATCGAGCAAGGCCTCGACGGCGCCGCTGTCGACATCGACGGTCAGCAGACCGAGACCGAGACGACGGCACAGCTTCAGGATGTCGCGCCTGTGGCGAGCCCAGAGGCTGCCGCCGCGCCCTATGGGTTGCGGAATCGTGAGATAGACCAGATCCGACAGCGTTTGCCGCTGCATGCCCTGGAACACGAGCGGCAGGGTGAACCCGGTTTTCATCTCCACGATCACGGGGCTGGTGTCGTCACGCACTGCGACCAGATCGCAGCGACCGACTTCGCCCTTCACGGTATAGCCCTGGCCCTCAAGGAAGGCCTTGATCGGACCGTAGAGTTCCGTTTCCTTCACCGAATCCGTTCCCCGTTGTTCCCGCGCCGCCTGTCCGGCAAGGTCGTGCGGCATTCAGGAGGTAAACATGAAACCGGCCGGCGAGACCATGGCGGCCCTGGGGACGACCGTCTTCGAGGTGATGTCGCGGCTTGCCATTGAACACGGCGCGATCAACCCGGGGCAGGGTTTCCCCGACGAGGACGGTCCCGCTGACGTGCGCCAGGTTGCCGCCGACCACGCCAACCGCTTCCATGGCCTCGACGACGACTGGCAGAGCGAGGTGATCGTGACCTCGGGCGCGACTTCGGTGCTGATTCGGCTTCACGGAGCGCAAGGGCCATCGGCCCCGGCGGAATCAGGCTTGTGCGGAGGCCTTTGCGACAGGCTCGGGTAGCAGCCAGGACAGCGCCCGGAAAAGTTGTTGACGTGCGGTGCCGTAACGTGATGTCCGAATCGGGAAACCGGGCCACGGGCACATGAGCTCAAGAACCAGTCCATGACTGAAGACCTGATGGGAGGAACATGGAAATGAACAGACTTCTGAACCTTGCGGCAGGCATGGCCCTGATTGCAGCGGCTTCCGCGCTCAGTTCGTCCGGTTCGGCGAGTGATGCGAATGATGGCGTCCC
Organism: Rhodospirillales bacterium; assembly: GCA_014323865.1. Lineage (NCBI taxonomy): Bacteria > Pseudomonadati > Pseudomonadota > Alphaproteobacteria > Rhodospirillales > Rhodospirillales bacterium. The sequence goes on from JACONG010000018.1 coordinate 116,245, forward strand.
CAGCGCATCTGACGGTGTCGCATCCGACAGGGGAGCTTCTGCCTCTGCAGTAGTAACACTGGATGGTGCCGGAGCCCCCGTTTCCTCTTTCACCCTCAGATCCAGATTGTATCGAAATGCATTTGCCGTAGGCAATGATAAAGTAATCTCCGAGAGGGGATTTCGCAGGCTGAACAGGGATTTGAGTTCGATTGATGCTGCTGTCGCAGCGGACAGCCTCGAAGCCCCGGATGCTCTCCCGGATGCGAAAGGTGTCTTGCAGGGCTATTACAGGATGGGTTCTCCTGCCTACGAAGACCACCATGATCGTGACCGTGACATCGTCGGCAATCTCAGGGTCTACGCCGATTTCGGTGCAGGTAGGGTCACGACAGCTGTAAACGGTTTTCGCCAGTTTATCGTTTCCAACCCGAACAGACCTGTCGGGGGCCTTCCCATGAAAGGGGCTCTTTCGGGTCGCGGAATGATCGATAAAACGACAATCAGCAGTACCCTGGATGGTATGATCTATGTTCCCTATGTGGATGATCATGATGGCGATCACGCCCTCTATGAGGTCGTCATTGATGCCGATATGGCAGGCAAGGTGTACGATCACCATGGGAGATTGCTGGTACGGGGAGGCGTTACCGGAACCCATGATGCTGGGTGGTACCTTCCCGGTAGTATAGAAGATGGTGAGTTCTTCGCTATCCAGACTGGAAACGGAAAGCCCGTCCAGGTCATCAAGTTTGG